>NZ_JBFRFB010000013.1:0-96391 GCF_052114605.1 Microvirga sp. 2YAF29 | reverse complement strand
GCTACATCCAGCGTCGGCTGCAGATCGGCTACAACCGGGCGGCCTCGCTGATGGAGCGGATGGAGAACGAGGGCATCGTCGGGCCCGCAAACCATGCCGGTAAACGCGAAATCCTGATCGACCATCTGACGATGGACGATTGAGGCTCCGGCATTGTGTCAAAGAGAACAAAAAAGGCGGCTCATGGGAGCCGCCTTTTTGTTTTAGGTCTGCAAGAGATTATTCGATGACCTGCACGACCGTGCGAGTGCGCGGATCGACGAGAACCGTCTGGTCGTTCACGATGGTGTAGCTGTAGGGGTTCTGGAGGCCGACGCTCGAGGGCACGTCATAGAGGCGTACACGCGAGGGAAGAGGCTGGCCGACGACGACCTCTTCCGACATCCGCATCGAAGGACGGCGCTGGGCGACAGTGTAGGTGCGAACGCGGGTGGATTCATCCGCCGACAGCACAGTGCCTACGGCTGCACCGGCAACTCCGCCGACGGCAGCACCGATGGGGCCGCCCACGATGGCGCCGGTCACAGCGCCGCCAGCGGCACCTGCAGTGGTTCCGCTCTGACAGGCGGCGAGAGCGAGAGGGAGGGTGAGAACGGCCAGCGTGGCAGCCGAACGTAGGACACGATTGCGCATGACGGACTCCTTTCCGATTGGCAGAATGCGAACGCGAGAAAAGCTTGGCCAGTTCCATGAGGAGGGACGTCATGTCAGGAAGTTCCAAAGTTGCCATCGTCACAGGTGCGGGCAGTGGTGTCGGAAAGGCGATCGCCGCCGGGCTTGCAGAGGCAGGTTACAATGTTGTCATGGCGGGGCGGCGCAAGAAGGCCTTGGAAGAGGCTGCTGCCGAGATGGATGCGAATGGCCGCATCCCGCTGACCATTCCGACCGACGTCACCGATCCGGAATCGGTTGCGGCGCTTTTCGCCAAAACCAGGAAAGCTTACGGCAGGCTCGACCTTCTCGTGAACAATGCCGGCATTGGCGCTCCTGCGGTTCCATTGGAGGATATTTCACTTGAACAGTGGCGCAGCGTCGTCGATACGAACCTCACCGGAGCGTTCCTCTGCACGCAGGAGGCGTTCAGGATCATGAAGGCACAGGATCCACGCGGCGGGCGTATCATCAATAACGGCTCGATTTCCGCCTATGCGCCGCGCCCGTTCTCGTCGCCCTACACCGCAACGAAACATGCCATCCTGGGGCTGACGAAATCCACGTCGCTTGACGGGCGTGCCTACGACATCGCATGCGGCCAGATCGATATCGGGAATGCGGCCACCGACATGACGGCGAGAATGGCGACGGGCGTTCTTCAGCCGAACGGCACGATCACTGACGAGCCGACGATCGATCCCGTCCATGTGGCCGAGGCTGTCGTCTATATGGCAGGCCTGCCGTTGAGCGCGAATGTGCTGACCATGACGGTTATGGCCACCAAAATGCCTTTTGTGGGACGCGGGTGATCTGAAAATCGCGTGTATATGTCTAGCCGTTCCGGACGAATAGCCTAGCTTCTCCCTGAGGATGAAAGCGGTCCTAAAACAGCCGTACTATCCAGCTTACATTCAGGTTGTCTGCCATAGCGTGTTTCGGCTGTCCGGTCGCTTTCACCATGATCCGAGGGAGCCGATCGTTCAATGATGGCGGTGGAATGAGCGCTATTCTCGTCAAGATTTTTGCAACGGCCCTGACTCTGAGTCAGGTTCTCGTCGATCCTGAGTCGGTGAGAACATCGTTCGATCCTGTTGCGGATCAGGAAAGGGTTGCTCAAATCCTCAAGAGTGGCTGCACGCATATGCGCCGCGCCTTCGACATCGAGGACATCAATCTCGATGATCTGATGGTGACTGCCATGGACGATCCAGAGGCCGTCACCGGCGAGCTGAAAATTCTGCAGGGCTTGAGCTTCAGTGACCTGCATGCCAGTTACCGGCTCTTCTGTAAGAACGAGCAGGTGGAGCCTTCTCCGGTCAATCTCGGCGAGGTCGTCACTTACTATAATGGGGCTGTTGCCGATCTTCCTGATGCAGGCAAGCTGAAAGACCTCAAGTTACCTGGCGCCAGTGTCGTTCTGGACGGAGAGGGCAAAAAGTTCGCGGAAGTGTTCGAGGCAGATCACCGGCGCGTCTGGGTGCCTTTGTCGGGGATCCCGAAATCCGTGCAGCAAGCCTTCGTCTCGGCCGAGGACAAGCGCTTCTACCAGCACAAGGGAGTCGACGAGCGCGGCGTCATCCGGGCCTTCGTGAACAATCTCGCCAATCCAGGACGGCCCGCGGGCGGCTCCACGATCACGCAGCAGGTCGCCAAGAACCTGCTCGTTGGCGACGACGTGACCTATGAGCGGAAGATGCGCGAGATGATCGTGGCATCGCGGATCGAGAGCACGCTGAGCAAATCGGAGATCCTGGAGATCTATCTCAACTCCATCTATCTCGGCCGCACCTCCTGGGGCGTCGAGATGGCCGCTCGAAGCTATTTCGGCAAGAACGCCGGGGCGCTATCCGTATCCGAAGGTGCGCTCCTGGCGGGGCTTGCGAAGGGGCCGAACTATTACAACCCGGATACGCAAGCCGAGCGCGCGCGGGAGCGGATGGCCTATGTCTTGAGCCGGATGCAGGAAGATGGTTTCCTGACGCCCGATCAGGTGCAGCAGGAGGTCCAGGCGCTACCGAAGACGATACTCTTCGAGCGCCCACGCCGCACGACCGGATTTTATTTCATCGATCACATCAACCGGGATGCACGCACGCTGGCCGATATCGAGAACCTGACAGCAGGATCCTACACCGTGCTCTCGACCATCAACGCTCCCTTGCAGCAGGCGACCGAAGCCGCCTTGCAGGAAGGGCTGGCGCGTTACGAGATGAGCATCGGACGGCAGCGATTTCAGGGTGCCGAAGCCAATCTTGCCGAGGCCGTGAAGACTCTCAAGAATGCAAAGGATGCGCCGGAGCCTCCATGGCAGCGGGCTCTCAATGCCGCGCGGCTGCCGCTCTACGATGTGCAATGGCCTGCAGCTGTCGTCATCGAGAAGGGCAAGGACCGCAAGACGGGCGCCAACATTCTGCGCGTTGGATTGAGCGATGGGCGTGTGTTGCCGCTCAATGCCTGGGAGGCAGCGCGGCGCGACCTGAAGCTTTATGATGTTGTCCGCGTCCGGCTGATCGAACAGAAGGACAAGGGCGTGGCGCGCGCCGATTTGCGCACGCCCCCATCCGTGCAAGGCGCGGCTGTTGTTCTGGAAAACAAGACCGGCCGTATTCTCGCGATGGCAGGTGGCTTCTCCTATCCGTTGAGCCAACTCAACCGCGTCACCCAGGCGCAACGGCAGCCTGGTTCTGCCTTCAAGCCGCTGACATATCTTGCAGCTCTCGCGAAAGGTCTGCAACCGAACACGCTTGTCTGGGATTCTCCCGTCACTCTCCCGCCCGTGAGAGGCGAGGACGGCAGGAGGAGCGGCGATTACTGGCGACCGAAGAATTATGATGGCGGCGGCTCGGGCATCGTCACCCTGCGGAGGGCCTTGGAGAACTCGAAGAACCTCGTGACCGCGCGCCTTCTCGACGGCGGCATCGAAACCTCGCCAGAGCAAAGTCTGGAGCGGGTATGCGAGTTGGCCGTGGAGGCGCAGCTCTATCTCGAATGCACGCCGCACTATCCTTTCGTTCTCGGTGCTCAGCCGGTCCGCATCCTCGATCTCGCGGCCTTCTATGCCGCCATCGCCAATGAAGGAACGATGCCCGTGCCTCATGCCTTCGAGAGCATCGAACAGCGCGGGCGCATCATCTATAGCCGCAGATCGAAGGCCCCGGTGCGGCTCGGTTCGGCGGATGCGGCAGCCTTCTATCAGTTGAAGACCATGCTCCAGGGTGTGCTGGAGCGCGGTACGGCGCGCAATCTGAAAGCACTTGCTCCCTATGCCGCCGGAAAGACTGGCACATCGGACAATGAAAACGATGCATGGTTCGCGGGCTTCACGAATGATGTCACGGTCGTGGTCTGGGTCGGCCATGACAATGCGGAGGGCAAGCGACGGACCCTGGGGCGCGGGCAGACGGGCGCGAAGGTGTCAGCGCCCATCTTCAAGGATATCGTGGAGGCAGCCTGGGTTCATCACGCGCCGAAAACGCCCTTGAGTCCACCATCGCCGCAGGCTGCAAGGCAGCTCATCGCCATGCCGATCGATCTCAATTCGGGCGAGCGCGTCACCGACGGGCAGAGAGGGGCTTTCACCGAGTATTTCCGGCTCAACTGGTTCGGGCGCCTGAGCGAGACGCAGTACCGTCTCGTGCCGCAGGAGGAGGTCTATGCCTACCGTCATCCCGATCCATGGAGCGATGGCGACGAGCAGGGCGGCTACGATCCTTATGAGGAAGCGCCGTCTCCTCATGGTCCCGGCTGGCTCGACAGCTTGCGCCAGAATGCGCCTGCGCAGCCACGCTCCAATTACGGCTCGCGTTGGTGGTGGGAGGATGACCCTCCGCCACGGGCGCGGCGTGTCGATCCGGATTATCCCTGGGGTTCAAGGCGAGTTTATTGATGCGATTGTTTGATTGGTTGCGCTGTGGCCTGGTCGGCCTGGCGGCATTCTCCGGCTCTGCGCCAGCCTTGGCGGAATTCCGGATCGAGGACGTGCCTTTGGTGACGAGCGTCCCGCCATCCCAGTTGAAGACGAACACGATCCTGTTCAGTGACAGAAGCGGCGGCAAGTCGACCGAGGCTGAGACGGGCCTGATCCGCTTCGAGGACTGGGCGCGCGAGAACCCGCAACAGAAGCAGTTCTTGAGCCTTTTCCCGGATTATGCAGAGCCGACGATCAAGGTCTCCGTTCATGGCATCGTGAAGCCCTATACCGAGAAGCTGCATATATATGTGGCGGAAGCCCGGTTCCTGACCGGCAAAGCCGCGAGCGCCATCGATCTCACCCGCTATACCAACCTCGACGTGATCGAGAAGATCGATCCTTCCATCAAGCACCGTATCATCACGGCGGATCAGGCGCGTCCCAACACCGATCCGAAAAGCGCGCACAATCGCAATCCGAACCGGCGATGGTGCGAGGCCCCGCAAAGCATATGCATCGAGTCCCGCTACCCATTGGAAGGCAAGCTGCCGACCGGAGTTCGGCTTGCCAACAAGCTTGAGGAAGGTGGGAAGAAGATATCGGAATTCATGGAGTTCCAGAGCGAGATCAGGGTACTGCCATCGCAGGACATCGATCAGGCCGGATTGGCCAAGCTTACGGGATTGAATGCTCCGATTTCGGGGGTGCTCGAACAGACGATTTTCGACGTGAACCAGGTGATGCAGTTCGGGAAGTTGCTGGCCATATTGCAGGCGCATCCGGCAGACAGCGGCAAGACGGTTGCGACCGTCTTCATGGTGCTTGGCGTGGAAACGGATGTGTTGCAGCAGAAAAAGGAGTTCGCGAACGTCCCGGTGCTGCGCAATCTGATTCCGGCTCAGGTTCTGATGGGGAAGAGTTCCTTCAATTCCGGCAATTCCATCAGTGCCGGATTGCCAAGCTATGTACGCAATCGCATCCGTGCGATTGCCGAGCTCTTTTAGCAGGAAAAAGCCCCGTTCCAGGCAGGCTGAACGGGGCTGCGAGTTGGCGGAGGCGACAAGGGGTTGCGGGTGTGATGCCTCCGTATCAAACCAATTTATTCAGGGCATTGCGGGTTCCTTGCCATTGTGGGTAACAGCAAGCTTGGCAGGTTCACATTTTCTCGACTGCAACCAGACGTTCTCCGATTTTATCTCCCAGGTCGAAAACTGCTTCCGTCAAGCTTCCCTGCCTGCTAGTGCAAAAACGCTTCATTGAAACAGCAGGGCTCAACCCATGGCGAAGACCATCCATTCCATGATCCGGGTTCTGGACGAGCAGCGCTCGCTGGATTTCTACGGCAAGGCTTTCGGCCTCAAGACGGCCGAGCGTTTAGGCTTCGATGGCTTCACGCTCATCTATCTGAGCAATGAGGAGAGCGAGTTCGAGGTGGAGCTGACCATTAACCACGACCGGACGGAGCCTTACGCTTTGGGCGACGGTTATGGCCATCTGGCGGTGTCCGTCGATGACCTTGAGGCGGAGCATGCGCGCATGACGTCGCTTGGCCTGTCGCCACTCCCCATCAAGGAATTCATGCACGAGGGCAGGCTGCTGGCGAAGTTCTTCTTCATCCAGGACCCTGATGGCTACAAGATCGAGGTCCTGCACCGCGCCGGGCGCTACAAGTAGCTCCATGACCATCCGCCCCATCGTCCGTTTCCCAGACCCGCGCCTACGCCAGAAGGCTGAGCCTGTCCTCGCCTTCGATGGTGGGCTTGCGACCCTGGCGCGCGACCTGACCGAGACCATGCGGGCTGCGCCTGGAATCGGGATCACGGCTCCCCATATCGGAGAGCTCAGGCGCGTCGTCGTCATCCAGCTCGAAGCCGATCCTATCCCACGCATCTATATCAATCCGCATATCCTGTGGGCGTCGCCCGAAATGATCCGTCATGTGGAGGGCAGTGTCTCGATGCCGGGCGTGACGGACGAGATCGAGCGCCATGCGAGGGTTCGTGTCGGCTATCAGGGGCTCGATGGTGCCGCGCACGAGGAGGAAGCGGAAGGTCTCCTGGCTGTGTGCCATCAGCATGAGATCGATCAGCTCGACGGGATCTTCTGGATCGGCAGGCTGTCGAAGCTCAAGCGGGATCGCCTGATCAAGAAATACGAGAAACTGCAGCGCCTTCGGGCGTGACGGCGGCATCTCATCAAACTGGAGTTTCAGCTTCGTGATCGAAGTTTATCGCATCGAGACAGTCGCCTCCGAGGAGGCGGGAGGAGGGGTGATCCGGCGGATCATGGTCCGCACGGATTCCCTGGATAAGGCGAAGGAGAGGGCGCTCAAGGTTTTCTCGCTCGCCTGCCGTCCGCAATCCCGCGATCCCGAGATCCAAGCCGTGCGCATCCTCAATGGAGCCGGCTACGAGGTTTTTTCGATCAGCACACAGGACTGATCGAAGAATTTCGTCAACGCATGTGCATGACTGGACGAAAACGTCTCCAAACCATTTGACAGCATGCTCATTCACCGGTACGAGCGCACCTCCATCACTTGAAACCGGACTTCGGCCAGAGAGTGCTGGACAGGAAAATGCGCGGGCGTAGCTCAGTCGGTTAGAGTGCCGGCCTGTCACGCCGGAGGTCGCGGGTTCGAGCCCCGTCGCCCGCGCCATTTCTTCCCCTGACATTTTATCGACATCGGAAGCCTCTCGAGGCACCCTTTGTCGTGCCTCGCTCCAGGCGCCTGACAACACCTTTCGTCTTCCCCACAGCCCTCATCCTGAGGAAGTCGCGGAGCGACCGTATCGAAGGACGAGGGCGTTTCCAGAGATTGTTGGACGATCCTTCGAGACGCCAATGCGTGGCCCTCAGGATGAGATTGATGGATTGGAATCGAGAGCTCGGATGCAAGCGAGAGAAGAAGCTGCTGAAGCTACTTCATCGATTCCTCATTCAACCACGTCGCTACGCGATCTTCTCGCGTCCGTGCTTGGGGATCGCTGGAACGAAGGCGGGCCTTGTGCAGTCCATTTACTTTTCTCCGTCTTGGTGACGGGGCGTGGTTTAAAACCGCTCCATGTAAGCTGAATGACAGACTGAGCGGATCGAGCATGGACGATGTTTCAAATACCGGGACAGCGCTGCCGGGATCGTGTATGGATCGGAAATGACGAACGATGTTTCTGCCCTTCGGGCGCAATTATCCGACGAATGGCAAAAGCTTGCCATCGAACTGATTAAAAAGGGACTGCCCGCCGAGTTGATCTTCGAGACCCTGCTGACAGTGGGTCTCGCGGGGCAGGTGGAGGTGCTGGGCAAGGACGTGGCGGCAGGTCGCCTCGTGGCCATTGCAGAGCAATTGTCCGAACAGGTGTGCCGGGAAAAGGAGGCTTTGCAGGAAGCCTCGAATGCTACCAAGAACTGACTTTAGCCATTGCCTGCAAAAAAGTTCGTCGAGTTCACTCAGCCGGTGCAACACCTCGGCAGATTGCCGCGTTAAGCTCAGAAGGAGCCATGCGTGGCAGTGCGGCGCTGCTTCCTAGCAACGAATGATTGAGGTGATGTCCTCATGCAGCTGGCACCCGACAGAACTCTTCTGAACCGCTTGGCCATCCTTGGACGCGAGCGAGGACATCTCACTACGGAAGACCTGCGGCTCAATCTTCCCGTGGACAGGATGAGCGCGGAAGAGATCGCGCTGATCGTTGTGCAGCTCGAAGGATCGGGCGTGGCGGTCGAACTGGAAGACAGCCTGATCTCGCCGGCGCCTGAGCCGGCTCCACGCCGGAGCGCTGAGATCATTCCTTTCCCCAAACGTCCCACTACCGACCGAGCCCGCCCGAGGCCGGTACCGCTCAAGCCGGCGATGCCTCACCCGGTTGTGGAAGATCCGATTCAAGTCGAGGAAACGACGCCGCTGTCGCTCTGGATCTTCGCCTTGGCGGGCGTCCTGGCTTTCGTAGCCTTCACGCTGATCATTCTCGCGACTGCAATTTAGGACGGTCAGTTCGTCCGGGGTTCGGCTCCCGCCCATTGAGTAGCAGGCATGTCCGGAACACCGTCAGGCGCCCTCACCGCTGGCCCGGTGAACCGCGTCGTGCTGAGATCGTCCGCGAGCTTGGGTGCGAAGCCGTTATCGGCAAGGGCGATCCTGGGTTCGAACAGAGACCGGATTGCGGCTTTCTCATTGAAACCGAGGATGGGCTGAACCAATCCGATGCGCCGTGTCGAAGTCTTCTGCTCATCCGCCTCGCTGACAATGAGGGCATTCGGCTCCGCGACGGCGACCTGTGTCGCTTCCAGTCTCGGGCGCTGCGGCGGAAGCGGAACGACGGTCGGTTCGATTGCCGCAGCCTTTTCAGGCTCGACCGAGGCGACGACTGTCTCGCCTGCCGGGACCGGAGCGGATGCCGGCGTCTTTCGACCAAAAATATTGGCGAACAGGCTGCCGATGGAGCCTCCGCCCGCCGAGGCCTGAGTGGCGAGAGTCTCGTTGCGGGCCGCGATCTGGACACGCGCCTGTTCATAGCCGGGCAGGGGCTTTCCACTTGAAGGCAGATGAGCCGTGTTCCCGTCCGGGAAAAGGCGTGCCAATTGCTGCTGGGACATGCGCGGCCATGCGCGCACATTGCCCGTGTCCACATGGACGAAGCCCGATGAGGCGTAATAGCCGACGCCGCCATATTGCATCTTCATCGCGATTTCCCGAAGCCGCTCCGTCGTGACATCGGGCAATCGAATGTCCATCGCCTTGCCGAGCATGTGCTGGCTGTTCTCGGCCACGCCACTCGATCGCCGCCGCAGCGCTGAGTTCGTTTCGGGCGAGCGGTAGGACGAGATGATATGGATCGGCTGCCGGGAGCCGGATTCGCGATAGACTTCCCACAGAATGTCGAAGAGGCGCGGATCCATCTTCGTGGGCTTATCGTTGCGCCAATCGCGCAGGAACCAGTTGAGCTGAGTGAGAGCCTGTTCATCAAAGCGTCCGTCCCGGCGGAAAGTGACGGTGGCGGTTTCCTGGCTATGGGTGTGGAAGAAGGAGAGGCTGCGCGTCTCGCCTTCCGCATGGGCGCCGGCCCAGAATGATCCCGCCAGCAACAAGGCTGTGCAGGACGCTATCGGCGCGAAAGTAAGGATGTTTTTCCTGCTGGTAAGGCGGCTGATTGCAGGCGCACGAACTGATTCACGTCTGCCCTGCGACCCTGATGGTCGGGCAACAATATCCCACATGTCGGCTTATGTCCCGCTTCCCTTACGAGACATGTGACGGCCAACAATGGCGAAAATAGGCGCAAATGGCCTGTTCTCGCCAAGGTCGGATCAAAATCAGAGCCGGGCCGCGGTCTGATTACGTTTCGGCCGTGCGGAACCGACCACGACCACCTTCGTGCCATCCGGAACGTGGCTGTAGAGATCGATCACGTCCTGATTGATCATGCGGATGCAGCCGGAAGATACGTTTGTACCGATGGTCCACGGCTCGAAGGTGCCATGGATACGGTAGAGCGTGTCCTTGTTGCCCTGCCAGAGATAGAGGGCTCGCGCACCGAGAGGGTTGCCGGGACCGCCCGGCATTCCCGGGCCTCCCGGCAACTCACCCATCTGCTCCATCAGCTCCGGCTGGCGGCCGAACATCTCCTTGGGCGGGTACCAGTCCGGCCATTCCTGCTTATTCTTGATCACGGCATTGCCGGACCAGCCGAAGCCCGCGCGGCCCACGCCGACGCCGTAGCGCACAGCCATGCCGTCCCGCAGGACGAGATAAAGGTAGCGGCTTCGCGGATCGACAACGATGGTGCCCGGCGCCTCGCTGGTCTGGTAGGGCACGACCTTGCGCAGATAGTTGGGATCGACCCGGGTGAGATCGATGCCGGGGATCGGATAGATGTCATCGTCGATGGGCGCGTACATTACCTGATAGGTCGACCGGCTGATCGTGGCCTGTGCAAGGCTGGGGCCGGATTGAAGGCTGGAGCAGATGGCTGCGGCTGGCACACCCAGCAGGAACGAGCGCCGATTCAGATCCATCTCGCATTCTCCCAAATATTAACTCGACAGTAAGAAGACGCGGGAGCATAGGGCCGGGTTTCATCCTGCCTCACTTGAAGCGCGGCATGACAAAGCTAATAAGTTCACGAAAGCGTGGGCATTGGAGAGTGATGGTGGATTGGCAATTCGGACAGGGAGCGTGGATCGGGCTCGCAGGCATAGTCATGCTTGCCCTGCTGATGGTGTTGTACCTGTCGTGGGCCCGGCGCCCGCGCTTCAAGCGTTGCACGGTGATGACGGCCAATGAGCGTGAGTTCTACCAAAGGATTCTCAAGGCCTGCCCCGATTGTGAGATCTGGCCGCAAGTGCCGCTGCTCGCTCTTGTTCGGCCCGAGGGCAGGGAGGGCTCCCGCGCCTTCTGGACAGCTTTTCGTCAGATTTCGAACACGCGTGTGGATTGGGTGATTGCGCAAGATACGGAAGTGCTCGCGGTTATCGAACTCGACGACCGTTCCCACGACGCGAAGCGGGATGCCAGACGCGACGACATCCTGAAAGGCTGCGGCTATCGGGTGCTGCGGTTTCAATCGAAAAACCGGCCTGAGCCTCAGCAGATCCACGATGCGATCTTCACAGGGCGCTAGGCTTTAGGCGCGTGTGCTGGCCTCGAGCAGAGGGGCCGGGCAGCTCTCTTAGCCGCCCGGCCTTCAAAACAGATCAGGCTTCGTCGGCTTCGTCCGGATCGGTTACGTCGACCAGAAACATGATGTAGGGACCTTCATCCTCGTCATCATCGCTTTCCTCGTCGTCGAAATCCGCATCCTCGAACTCGGCCTTTTCGGTGTCGTTCGCAGCGCGGACGTTAAGGCTCGCAAAGCCATCCCACAGAGGAGCGCCGTTGCTCTCAAGGACCTTGAGGTCATCCTTGAAATCATCGCTCAAGAGGAGTTCGCGGGCTTCCTCCTCGTCGGCATTCGTGATGGCAATCGGCTTGTCGCTGATTGTGAGTGTGAACATGGTTCTTCCTTTCCATTTGCCCGCAGGGAATGCTCGTTAACGCACGACCCCGCCGGTTGGAACCAGGTCACGGTCGCTGAATGCGCAATGGCCAAGCTCTACACGTTCCAGGCTGGCATTGACACCTCAAAGGTGACGGGCTGCGCATCCTTCTGGAAAGGACAATCGCCCCAAAGTCTTAGGCCCCAGGGCGATGCCGAAGGTAGGGGCTTACTTAAAGCCCTTCTTTTTGAGCCATTCCCGCATCTCGGCGATCTCGCGTTCCTGTTCGCGGATTACGTCCGTCGCCCATTTGCGGATCTGCTCGTCCTTGGCGTGCTGCAGGGCAACCTTGGCCATGTCGATGGCGCCCTGATGATGGGGAATCATGCCGTGCACGAAGTCCACGTCGGAATCGCCGCTAAAGGCGATGTCCATGTCGCGATGCATTTTGGCATTGGCCTCGCGGTAGCCTTTCGTTGACGAGGCTTCGGATGAGCTCTGGCTTTGCATCGGCGTCGAGTGAGCGCCATGCGGATGGCCTTGGGCGAATGCCAGGGAAGGAACAAGCGCAACCATGGCGGCCAGCATCAGATAGCATCGTTTCATCTCGGCTCTCCTGAACGAAGGATGGGGTCTGAAGCGCCTAGACCTTCCCACCATTGCAAGGTCAAGCGGCTCCTCGCGCGGCGTGTAAGCCGAAAGAGGGGCATGAAGGTGTAGAGAAAGGGTGTATCGATGATGCCGGGTGCTATCCTGTCACCTATGGTTAAGGTTATATGCGTGGTTGTAGGGAGTTGAGTCCTACGGCTTATGAAGGAATTGGGCGGTGCCGGTGGCAAGAGGTAGGGTTTCATGAAGGTCGTTACCCATAGCGGAACCTTCCATGCCGACGATGTCTTCGCCTCTGTCGTTCTGCGCGCCGCTCTCGGCTCGTTCGATCTGGTCCGCACCCGCGATACCGATGAGATCGCTTCAGCCGATATCGTTTTCGATGTCGGCGGAATCTATGACGCCGACGCCAGGCGCTACGATCACCACATGCGGGACCTTCCTCGCCGGGAGAGCGGCACGCCCTACAGCTCGGTCGGGCTGGTCTGGCGCGATTACGGCCGGAAGGCCCTTGAAGCCTTCATTCCCGGCATCGAGGCCGATGCGGTCGAGATGGTCTGGCAGGACATCGACAGCGGCATCATCCTTTCCATCGATCAGGCGGATAACGGTGTTGCTTCCACCAGCCCCGGTCATCTGTCCCTCCTGATCGAAGCCTTCAACCCCACCTGGGACTCGGCTCAGAGTTTCGATGACGCCTTCGCCGAGGCCGCCGATTTCGCTCGCGGCATTCTCGTGCGCTCCTGCCGTCAGGCGCATGCCGAAGCGCAGGCCATAGCATTCGTGATGGCCGCCGCGCGGAAGGCGAAAGACCCGCGTGTGATCGTCTTGGATCGGAAGCTGCCGTGGGAGAAGGCGGTCTTCGAAAGTGGCCTCAACGACCTGCTCTTCGTCATCTACCCCAATGAGGATTCGACCTCCTGGTACTGCCGAACCGTGCCGCCGGAGCCGAACTCTTTCGGCCAGCGCCTTTCCCTTCCAGAGGCCTGGCGGGGATTGCAGGAAGAGGCCTTCTCGGAAGTGGCCTGCATCCCGGACGGTGTCTTCTGCCACCCGAGCGGCTTCATCTGCGGGGCGCGCTCGCAAGCCTCGACTTTCAAGCTGGCAGAGCAGGCGATTGCCGAGGGGCGGCGGATCGGCGCGATCTAGGCTCGCGGCATGAAGCGGGGAAAATCATGTTTTTGACCAACCAGGATGTGGTGGATCTCACCGAATGGCGGCGCGAATTGCACCGCGTTCCGGAGGTATCCCGGGAGGAAGCCGAGACGGCTCGCAAGGTCCAGGCTTTCCTGAAGGCCAATTGCGCCGACAGCATCATCTCCGGCCTCGGTGGACATGGGGTTGCCGGTATCTTCGCGGGAAGCGAGCCCGGACCGACAGTTATGTTCCGGGCAGAGCTCGATGCCTTGCCGATCGAGGAAATCTCCAACGCTTCCCACCGTTCGTCCGTCCCTGGTAAGGCCCATCTATGCGGTCATGACGGACACATGGCGATCCTCGCGGCATTGGCTCGCGGCCTCGGCCGCGAACGTCCGCAGCGCGGGCGCGTAATCCTGCTGTTCCAGCCTGCCGAGGAGGACGGTTCGGGAGCCGAAGCCGTTGTTGCCGATCCGAAATTCTCCGAAATCCAGCCCGATTTCGTCTTCGCGCTTCACAATCTGCCGGGCATGAAGCTCGGCAAAGTCGCGCTCATCGAAGGGCCGGTCAGCTGCGCGTCGCGAGGAATGCGCATCACGCTGACCGGCAAGACCGCCCATGCCTCCATGCCTGAAACCGGCCTCTCACCGGCCAATGCCATGGCGCGCCTGTTACCGGCGCTGACGGCGCTCGGCAGCTTCGGCCCGATGGACGAGACATTCGCCATGGTGACGGTGACCCATGCCAGGTTGGGGGAGGCCGCCTTCGGCATCGCTCCGGCCCATGGTGAAATCTGGGCGACCCTGCGGACAATGACGGATGCCGGCATGGACGATCTCGTCGCCAGGGCCGAAGGCTTGGCGAAGGATGCCGCGCGGGAGCACGGGCTTGCTCTCGAAATCACCTATGACGACATCTTCCGCCACTGCGAGAATGCACGGGAAGCAGTGGAGCAGCTGAGACGGGCGCTCGATACTGAAGGCGTGCCCCATGATCGGGGCGATCTGCCCATGCGTCCCTCCGAGGATTTCGGAAATCTCGGTGCGAAGGCTCCTGCTGCCATGTTCTTCCTGGGTGCAGGCGAGCGGCATCCAAGCCTTCACAACCCGGATTACGATTTTCCCGATGAGCTGATCGCCATCGGTTCAAGGGTGTTCATGCGCACCCTGCGCAACCTTCTCGGTTAAGGCTGTTTGGGCCGCGCGGCATCTGGATTGGCCGTATCCGGATTTGAAGGGATCGTACCCGTCGTCTCCTGGCTTTCTACCCGCCCCGGCGCAGTATCTTGAGCATTATAAGTCGAGTGCAGGGCGAAGAAGATAAGGACGATTGCCCATGCGATTGACGCAAGCGCGACCCAGCGGCGCGCACCCCATGATGCGCTCCTGAATTTGAAAGATCAGAAGGGCTGAACACGGGGCACGTGGGGTGGTTCCGCAAATACTCCTGGCTCGTAAGCCGGGAGCAGGTCCGATAGGTTGATCTCACGCAGCCTTGGTCGATTTCTGAGTGGATCTTTCAACGCTGTCCACCTGAACCGTCATATTGCGGGTTGCCTCATCCGCCATCTGGATCGCGAGTTCTGCGATGCGGCGGCTGTTGTTGACGGTCTGCTCCACATTGTCCCGGATGAGGGAGCTTTGAATGGCCAGGAGGTCCGCCATTGAGCGGCAACGGACAAGATCGTTGAGCCCATCGAGATTGCGCTGCATCCGCTTTTGACTCAGCTCGAAGCATTCGCGGGAAACATCCTGGAGACCGCGCGCGACGACGGTGCCGGAAAGCATTGCGGCACGCATGTTCTGTGTCGCTTCCTCGGTCAGGTCCCGGGTTTCCCCGTTGGGTTGCGAAAGCATCTGCATGTTTCGTCCCGTCGAGTAGCGGGTCAGTTCCGAGAAGGCGTAGAAGCTGTTCTGGAGGGCCTCCTGCATGGTCTGGACGACGTTTCGGGTGCTCTCGGCGCTGACACGCATCGTATCGGCCACTTCATCCGTAACCTTGCGAATGGCTTCCGTCTGTTGCTGCGCCCGGCGCGAGTCGATCCGCTTGATCTCGCCGATGCTAGCCATTTCGTCCTCCACCTTCTCCACGACGGCTTCGGCCTCTTCTTTGCTGAGCACTTCGAGCACGGCGGGGATCAGCTCCTTCTTATCGTCGCGAATATGCTGCTGGAAGATTTTTTCCAGTTCACCGATCCGTGTCAAAAACTCCCCGGAGTTCTTGGGCATGCTCTCGATCTCGACGAGGAGCGCCACGGTTTTCTCGTTGTCACTCGTTGCAGCATCCACGAGGTCCTGCATTCCGCTGCCTGTGAGAACCGGGAAGAGATGTTCTTCCTGAAGGTTGGCGAGAAGTTGCAATTCTTCCTTTAGCTCCGCAAACAGGCGCTCGCGGGTCTTGAGGGCGGACTCCGATGTGGCGAGAATTTTCTCGAAGAGCTCGTTCGCCTTGTCGGGCGGAGTTTGGTTGAATCGTCTATTCGTAGGCATGGTTCCTCGCAAAAATGTAAAGGGTGGCGTTAAATCATTGGAACGCAAACAAGTGGGTTGAGACGGTTCTTGGCTAGGGCCGCGAAGCTTCATCGAAACGCACGCTTAAGGAAGCGGACGAAGCCATGACAGAGATGTGTCAGATGCCGGGCCGCTCTCTGGTGGGGCGACGCATCGCAGGCCTCTTTGAGGCAGGCCGTCCGGCGCACTCGCCGGACGGAGGAATACATATCGGATAAATCTATGTTGTTTTTGGGGCGTGAGGCTCACGGCCGCTGCGGAATTTCAAGTCCGCGCTGTACGGCAGGGCGGGCAAGACCACGTTCGAGCCAGGCGGGTACGTTCTTCAGCGTGTCGTATTCCACCAGTTCACCCGCCCCGTAGAAGCCGATAAGGTTGCGCACCCATCCCAGCAGAGAGATATCGGCGATGGTGTATTCGTCGCCCATGATCCACTGACGCCCTTCGAGGCGCGTTTCCAATACGCCGAGAAGGCGCTTCGACTCGGCGCGGTAGCGCTCGAGCGGGCGCTTGTCCTCGATCTCCCGTCCGGCAAATTTATGGAAAAAGCCGAGCTGGCCGAACATGGGGCCGACCGCGGCCATCTGGAAGAACACCCACTGAATGGTCTCGTAACGCTGCGCCGGGTCCTTCGGCAGGAATTTGCCCGTCTTCTCCGCAAGGTAGAGCAGGATCGCCCCTGACTCGAACAAGGCCAACGGTTTTCCATCAGGGCCATTGGGATCGATGATTGCCGGAATCTTGCCGTTGGGGTTGAGCAACAGGAATTCGGGCGTCCAGGTTTCGTTCTGGCCGATATTGATCGCATGCGGCTCATAAGGCAGCCCGGTCTCCTCAAGCATGATGGAGGCCTTCACCCCGTTCGGGGTCGGCAGGGAATAGAGCTGGATGCGGCCCGGATGGCTGGCGGGCCAGCGGCGAGTGATGGGAAAGGCGGACAGGTCGGTCATAGGATCTCCGTAAGGCCTCTGGGAATCTTCGAGCCTCGGCCTCCTCACTCAGTTAAGCGGCCCGTTTGCCTGATGAAAGGCCGGCGCCAAGCATGGCTGCCATGACGGCTAAGCCTCGTCATCCGCACGATGATTGAGAGGATCGGCCTGAATACCTTATTTTTGAGCTTTATGAGCGGGGACATCCTGTCCTTTGCCCTAAGGGAAGATGTCCTTTATGGTAATAGGGTTCAGTCGTTTCTGGCCCCGATGACCCATTTTGTTTCAGATCTCAAGGATGAGACCCTAAGCTGCCTCGTGGAGGCGCTCGGCCAAAGCGGGCAGGCGGTTTCCATCTACGACTCCGAGGACAATCTCCGCTTCGCGAACGTGGCCTATGCGGGCATGTTCCTAGGCGACTTCAAAGGCCCTTTCACTTTCACCGAAATCCTTCGCTACGGAGCGAAGAAAGGGATTGGTGTGCGTATCGATGGTGACGATGTGGAAGCCCTCATCGCCCGCACGCTTCCCCGGCGGCGAAGCATGCCGCGCAAGTCCTTCGAATCCGATTTCATGGACGGCCGGTGGTTCTGGTGCGAGCATACGGTGCTTCCCAATGGCTGGGTGCTGACGGTGGCAACCGACATTACCGCGCTCAAGCATAATGAGAAGACCTTGCGGCAGGCCCACGAGGCAGCCCTCGAGGCCTCGCGTACGGATCAGCTTACGGGCTTGGCGAACCGGCGCTACATTCTGGAACTGCTTGACGATGCGCTTGGGGTCCATGAGGATACAGGCTGCGGGCTCTGCATGGCCTCAATCGACATCGACCTCTTCAAGACTATCAACGATGCCTATGGTCACGATGCAGGCGACACGGTGCTCCGGCACTTCGCCCATTTCTGTACCGAGAGAATGCGGACTCAGGATTGTCTGGGTCGGATGGGCGGCGAGGAGTTCCTGCTGCTTCTCCCCGAGACGAAGCTTGAAGATGCCCTGGACCTGATCAACGGGATCCGTGAGGACTTCCCGGTGGCCCTGCTCGACGAGGAGGGCATAAAACTGGCCTACACCTTCAGTGCGGGCCTGACGGAGGCTCTGCCTGGCGAGACCCGCAGCTCCATTCTTCGCCGCGCCGACCGCGCCCTCTACAGCGCGAAGACGGAGGGGCGTAACCGCACAGAAATCGGCCAGGAACTCGCCAGGTGAAATTGACGGCGGAGCGGAGACGCTTCGCCGAAAAATGCTCTATAGCATCGGACCTAAAAGTGGATTTGCACTTCTGGGATAGACCCGATGCTTTCTCCTTCAATGAGAACATCGTTCCTGCAAAAACCGGATCCACTTTTTTGCACGATGCTCTATGTGTTCCGCGCGGAACGTCCCGTGCGGTTGTTCACGATGGGAGGCAGGAGATCCTGCCCACGCCCGGCCGTCACGACCATGCGCTTCACCTCGCCGCGCAGGAAGGCCTGCAGGAACTTGTTGTAATCCTTGAACGACACGCAGCCATTCGAGTCGCCACGCGGCCCTAGCATGTAGGTATGCGCCAGGATGCCGTCGCGTCCGTAGATCGACGCGCTGCCGCCGACCGGGTTCATGCGGATGGCGCGCACGCCATGGAACAGGGCTTCGCGTTCGGTGAGAACGTAAGTTCCGGGCGGTGTCGCGCCTTTCATGCGCACATTCACGTGGCGCGGATCGTCCATCTTGTCGCCGAGGCCCGAATGAGCCTCCAGCTTCTCGCCGTTGGGCATGTAGACGATCTTCGCCGAGATGTCATAGACGGCCGTTCCAGGCTCAGGCGCGAAGGCCGAGCCGAAGCGCGCGGTAGGATTGATGCTTCCCGTTCCCCTGTCCAGAGCCGCATAGCTCAACGCGTTACCGGGCGGGGAGGCTGGTTTGACGCCGAACATCTTCTCGAAGAAGGACCGGTCGTCCGACGGCGCGCTCGGTGGCGCAGGCTCGGACTGAGCGACACTCCTTTTGGGGGCAGGGACATCCGCGCTTGCCACCTGGCGCGGCTCAGCCGGCTTTTGGTAGCGGAACTCAGGTGGGCGTGGAACCGGCAGCGGCGCAATCGCGATAACTTCCGCCGTCTGCGTTTCCTCGGGCTGCTTCTGGGGAATGGCGGCAATGTCATGATCCATTCCGGCCTTCGGCGTGCCGAGGATGCTGAAGGCGGTCGGCGATGGTGCATGATGAGCCAGCTTGAAGGTCTGAAGCTTCAGGGCGGGCGCCGGGTCGAAGAGGGGCGAGAGGCTTGCCGGCTGAGGCGTTTCCGCGACGACTTGAGGAGTGCGCTTCTGCAGCGGCGCCGGTGTCAAGGAAGCCACCGCCTCCGGCGTCGGGGCTTTGTCCTTCAGATCCGCGAAATAAGCCACAGGGCTCAGCGAGACCGCCACGAGCAGAGATGTCGTGAAGAGACTGCGCCGGCTGCGGCGCGGGACATGACGGGGAGAGGAGGTATAGCGGTGCGCCATGGCGGTTCTCTACGCAACAATTTGAACTGCGCCCGGCATGCCCCGTCCCTGGAGACGAGAGCAAACCCTTGTGCGCCAAGGGCCGCCGCGCGCGAAAAGGCAATTTCAGTCTTCGCCCATTAAAAGACGGCTTGGTTAAAACATGGCTAACCGCGTGCTTGTGGAGTTAGGCTATCTTTCGAGCTTGCCTCCGACTCGGCTGCTCGCCCTTCAGGGCGTCAAGAGCTTCCGCCTGAGTCTTCGTATTGGATGATCTTGCTTTTTGTATGCATGATTTAACAATTGTATCGTCATTGTATCTATGATGCAGTCGCCTTGCACAGCAGTTCGTCCTCGACCTTTATGATCGTGACGGTTGGCCATGGGTGATAGGGAGGGTATCGATCATGCGCGATGTCGTATTGGTGACGGGCGGCGGAAGAGGGATCGGAGCCGCCATTGTTCGCGCGGCGGCTTCCAGGGGGTATGCCGTCTGCTTCAGTTATCTGCGGGACAATGAGGCCGCCGGGCAGCTCGTCAATGAGCTGAAGAATGCCGGGCACGAGGCTTATGCCATTCGCGGCGATGTTGCCGATGCCGCCTTCGCGCAGACTTTCTTCGATGAGGCCGAGGCCACCTTCGGGCCATGCACGGCGCTGGTGAACAATGCGGGCATCACGGGCCGTATCGGCCTCTTCCGCGATGCCGATCATACGACGATGCGCAAAATCCCGGACACAATGTCCTCGGCACGATGGTGATGGCGCAGGAGGCCATCCGCCGTTGGGGCGATGCGGGCATGGCTGGGCGAATGGTCAACATCTCCTCCATCGCCTCGACCCTGGGAGCGCCGAACGAATACGTTCATTACGCCGCGAGCAAGGCCGCCGTTGAAACCTTCACCATCGGCCTTGCCAAAGAAGTCGCCCCATCCAGCATACGCATCAACGCGGTCGCTCCAGGTACGATCTACACGGATATCCATGCGGCCGCGGGAGAGCCCGAGCGTCCCGCTCGCGTCGTTTCACGCGTGCCTATGGGGCGGATCGGGCAAGCGGACAAGATCGCCAATGCGGTGCTGTGGCTTCTGTACACTGAAGCGTCTTATGTGACCGGCGCAGTTCTGCGCGTATCTGGCGGATTGTGAAATCAAGGAGACACACATGGATTATCCCATAGCCGTCAAGGCTATCGACGCGCCTCCGCGCGTGAAGCTTTCCAATTACCCGGAGCCGTTTGCCTCGCGCATGAATGGGCGGACCAAGCGGCCCCTCGGTGATCTCTTCGGTTTGTCCAATTTCGGCGTGAACCTCACGACGCTCGCGCCCGGAGCCGTCTCGGCTCTCCAGCACCGCCACACCTTGCAGGATGAGTTCGTCTACGTGGTCCAAGGAGAGGCGGTTCTCGTCACGGGCGATGCGGAAACCGTTCTGACTGCCGGCATGTGCGCAGGCTTCAAGGCCGGCGGCGTCAGTCATCACCTCGAAAACCGCTCGGATGCACCGGCTCTCTATCTCGAGATCGGAGATCGCACGAAGGGCGACGAGGCTACTTACCCTGCCGATGACCTCCTCGCCGTCGCCGGGCCGAATGGCTGGATATTCGCCCACAAGGACGGCTCACCGTACTGAAAGGATTTCGACTATGCCGACACAAATGGAGAAGGCTGCGCTCTTTCGCAAAATGCATGAGGAGCGACGGGCTTTCGTCATGGCCAATGCCTGGGATGCGGGCTCCGCCGGAAGGCTGACGGCGCTCGGCTTCGAAGCCTTAGGCACCACGAGCGCCGGTCTTGCGCTGTCCCTGGGGGTTGAAGATGGACATGTGGGGCGCGAGGGTACGCTCGCCAACGCCTACCAGATCGTGCAGGCGACGCATCTGCCGGTGTCGGCTGATCTCGAGAATTGTTTCGCGGATGATCCTGCGGGTTGTTCCGAAACGATCCACTTCGCTATCGATGTCGGCCTCGCTGGCGGTTCCATTGAGGATGCCACGGGAAACGCGGATGAGGCGATCTACCCATTCGAGCTCTCTGTTGCGCGCGTGCGCGCCGCCGCCGAGGAGGCAAGAGGAAGCGGGACCGGTTTCGTGCTGACTGCCCGCGCGGAGAACTTTCTGCACGGACGCCCAGATCTCGACGACACGATTGCGCGCCTTCAGGCCTATGCCGAGGCCGGGGCCGATGTGCTCTATGCGCCCGGTCTGCCTGATCTACGTTCCATCCAGGCAGTCTGCGAGTCTGTGAGCAAACCTGTGAACATGCTGATGGGACTGAGCGCCCCGCTTGTCTCGGCCTCCGACCTCGCCAGGATCGGCGTTGCCCGCATCAGCCTGGGCAGCGCGCTTGCCCGCACCGCTGACGCTGCCATGCTTCACGCCGCATCCCAAATCCGGCAGCAGGGTCATTTCACCTACGGACGGCGCTAAGGCATCGGACCAAAAAGTGGATTTGCACTTTTTGGATGAATCCGATGCTTTCTCTCTGAAGGAGAGCATCGTTCGCGCGCAAAACCGGGTCCACTTTTGCGCACGATGCTCTAAGGCATTTTTCGGCGAAGTGGATCCGGCTCGCGGCGGCAGGGCCGCTTAACGAATACGCTTTCAGATCACCGCTTCATCCGGATTGGCGATGAGGCCTTTGATGGTGCGCAGAGCGCGCTCCAGCTCGTTACGTCCAGACGGCGCCAGGACGCAGAGGCGGATGCCTCCGGCGCTGGAGCCTTCCACCACCATGGAATCCGGCGGAGTAAGGCGAACGCCATGTTCGCGCGCGCGGCGGGCCAGCTTCTCGGCGGCGAGTAGGGGTATCGGCAGCCAGACATGCGGCGAGCCGTCGGGCATAGGCAACGACGGCAGGCCGATGATGCCGGCCGTAAGCTTCAGCCGCTCCTTGGCCTCCGCGCGAAGAAATTCGGCGGCTCGGATATCCGCCTCGCTCTCGACCAGCGCACAGCCGACGCCTATGGCCAGCGACGATGCTCCCCAGATCTCCGCCCGCAGGCGCAGCGCCACCTTCGGCCGCCGCTCCGATGGCGGTAAAATGATGCCGGTGCGAACGACCGGCGAGAGAACCTTGGACAGGCTTGTCACAAAATAGACGAGATCCGGCGCGAGCGACTTGTACGTGATGCGCCCCTTCGTGCCGTAAAAGCCGTAGATGTCGTCCTCGACGATGAAGGCGCCGTGCTTGCGGCAGACGGCGAGGATGTCTTTGCGGCGCTGCAGGCCCGTCTCGAAGCCGAGGGGATTGTGGCAGACGGGAGTGGTGTAGATTGCCTTGCACGCGCCTTGTTTCAGCACGCGATCAAGGTCGCCGGGGATCATGCCTTCCTCGTCATACGAGACGGGAAGAACCTCGAGACCTAAATTTTCGGCGGCAACCATGGCGCCGTTAAAGGTCGCAGCCTCCGTCGCGATCGATGGAGTGATGGAGGAGAGGTCCGCGAAGCTTAGGAAAATGCCGTGCTGGGCGCCGACGCAGAGGATGAGATCATCTGCGTCGAGTCCTTCGAGGCGCGTGCGGTTGAGCCAGGCGGCGAGCGTCGCGCGCTGGTCGGGCGTGCCGGTAAGGTCCACATAGCCGCCATGGGGAAGGGAGGCTGCGTAACGGGCGGCTCGCTCGGCGGCGGCGGCTAGCACATCGGGCTTTATCACGGGTGGGGGGGCGTTGATGCTCAGATCGATTGGGCCCTGCACCTGCGGTGTCTCCGCGTCCTCGACGAAAGTGCCGCGCCCAATCTCGCCACGCACGATGCGGCGGCGGCTTAAAGAGTCGATGGCCTTCGTCACGGTGCCGATGCCGACCTCGAAGCCTTTGGAAAGCTCGCGATGCGTCGGCAGCCTCTGCCCGGCCTTGAGGTTGCCGCGCAGGATCGCGCTCTCGATGGCATCGGCCAGGCGTTCATGCAGGGGCAGGTCTGTGTCGGGCAGGGAGATGTGGGCAAGGCTGGAAGTTTTTCCCGACAAGGGCCGTCCTTCGAATGCTGAAATCTGCAATGGGCCGGATCATATCGGCCGGGCGGGCACGAGACAAATACAATCGGGCAGCGCAGCGTGACAAATCCCGCGTGCCGGCCTGAAAAGCCCTGAAGCCTGAGCCGTGCCTACTGAGACTTGCGCGGGTCGTCCGCCGGGTTCACGTAGGCGATGCTCCAGGGGCCGCGCGTGCTCAGCTGCACGACGGCTTCCTTGTTGGTCTGGACGTAATGCTGCATGCCCGGCGGCATGGCGGCGACGGCGCCTGCTGTCAGGGTTTTCGTCTTTGCGGCATCGAATTGCGGCCCCATGCCGAATTTGATCTCGCCGCTGACCACGGTCACGATCTCATCGACCGAGTGAGTGTGAGGCGGGATCTTGTAGTTGGCCGGGAATTTCAGACGCATCACGAAGATGCCGTCCTTCGTTGGATCGCCATAGAGAACCGACATCTGCGAGCCTTTCGGCAATGACGGAGGCCCTTCTTTCCAAGCGATGTCGCCCGGATTGACCATGGCGTGCGGCTGTTCTTGCGCGAAGGTGGGACCAAGTAAAGAGAGAAAGCTTAAGCCGCAGGCTGCGGCCAGGAGTTTGGACTGCATCACGACCTCCCGATGCGGGTGATGTGGCGGACGCAAACGCGGGCGGAAGGGCAAGGGCCTGTCGCTCAGTCGAGGCTCTGCCTTCCCGGGCCGGATGTCAAGGAATGCAAGGGTTACGCGGTGAGGCCTAAGCCCATGCGGGCGATGAAACCTGTTGCCAGCCCTCCGGGAAATCATCAAGGCGAGAAATGATAATGTTTCATTATCACAGGTCCGTATATCGAGAAGCCGACGTGCTTTAAACACGCCTATACGACGCTGTTCCCCCTGGGAGTGGCATACCAGCCCCACGCTCTCGGCATTTGCGAGACGTCATTAAGTTGCGTTATCACACATCATGTCCTTCCGCGATTTCCTCCTGATGTTCTTCGTCTGCTTCGTGTGGGCCGCTCATACAGTCGTCAGCAAGCTCGTCGTCTCAGGCATGGAAATCCCGCCGCTGTTCTACGCGGCGATCCGCTTCGGCATCGTAGGCCTAGTCACCCTGCCATGGCTGCTGCCTGCACCGAGGCCGACATGGCGCATGCTGGTGGTAGGCTTCCTCATGGGCGGCGGCGGTTTCGCCCTGTTCTTCCTCGGCATCAGGACCGCGAGCCCTTCCAGTGCCGCGGTGGTGGGCCAGCTTGGTCTGCCGATCACGACGTTGCTTTCCGTCGCCATGCTCGGCGAGAAGATCTACTGGAGGCGGGGGCTCGGCATCACGCTCACCTTCATCGGCGGCATGCTCGTCATGTGGGATCCGTCGAGCGGGTTCCCCCTGTCGGGCGGCCTCGTTCTGATCCTGCTCGGGGCCTCCGCCGGCTCTCTCGCCGCCGTGATGATGAAGCAGATCAAGGGCGTCCATCCGCTGCAGTTTCAGGCCTGGATCGGGCTGGCTTCCGTGGTGCCTCTCGTTCTCCTGACGACGGGTCTTGAGACCGGGCAGATCGCGCGGTCCATGGAGGCCGGATGGCCGTTCGTGGCGGCGCTGCTGTTTTCCGCCCTTGTCGTGTCGCTCGGTGCTCACACGATCTATTACGGCCTGATCGGCAAGTACCCGGCCAACCTGATCGCCCCTCTGCTGATCATGACTCCGCTGCTGACGGTGGCGATGGGCATCGTGGTGACAGGCGACCGCTTCGACACAAGGATGGCGCTCGGGACGGGCATAGCCCTTTGCGGCGTGCTGATCATCGCGCTCAGGCGCAATCACGTCATGCCGCTCGCCACCGTGCTGTGGGGACGCTTTCGCTGAAGGGCGAGCTCTCAAAGAACATGCGGGAATATCCTCGCGGCGTCTGTGGCCCGAGGCTTGATGGTCGAGGGAGGGCGCGAAGGGCGATCCGGCTCGATGTGAGGTGAGGGAAGAGCAGGACTGCCCCTCGCGCACGGCTTTTTTAGGCGGACAAGCGCGGCTGGCTCACGAACTGCCGGAAGCGGACACCGTCTCTATTACGGGCGGCTTCTGACCAGAACTGAACCCGGCCTCTCGCCTGGGCCTCCCGTCACATAGGCTTGCGTCAGCCCATGCACGAGACCGTGCCCGACCCCACAATCACGACGCCTCGCGAGCGCGCCCCTCGGTGGATCAGGCTGTGCCAACCATAGCCAAGGTTAGGAGTATTGTCAAGAACAAATGCAGAACATAGCGGCGCGACGGTATTCCCTACCCCTTGCGGGGAGGACCAGGGTGGGGGTGGTCTGGCTGGGCGAGCGACTAGATCAGTCCATGCTCACGTCATCACCGGCCTTGTGCCGGTGATCCCGATCATGGTGAGCGCTGCGCTCTTCTCATCGGGATGGCCGGGACAAGCCCGGCCATGACATCGTAGGGCTGTTGTAGTGTCTGGATGGCACGAAGCACTCTGACTTTGCGACCCCCACCCTGACCCTCCCCGCAAGGGGGAGGGAAACATGCGCCTCATCCTGCATCCGATCCCGGATCGGCTCCGCCTTCCGGGATGACAGCTCGACGTCCTCCGCGCCTCAGTGCGGCGGGTGAGGGTATGCGGTATCGGGACAGGGCATGCCCTTACCTCTGCCCCTCACTAGGGAGAGGGATATTTTCGCGCTATGATCGTCAATCAACCCCGGGTTCTGCTTCGCAGCCCTGGGGTGACAGTGCGGCGAGGGGGCGTCGCGGGCTTGGACAGGAGAGATCGGCGCCATGGTCGACACGGCGGATCATGCTCACGTCATCATCCGGCCGCCACTGGCCTGGGGGCTTGCGGTTCTCGCCGGGCTTGTCCTGCGCTGGCTCGTGCCCTTGCCGTTCCTGCCGGATGACCTGCCTGCGGGCTGGATCGGCGCGCTGATATTCGTCGCCGCATTGGCGCTGGGTGCCTGGGCCATCAGGACGATGACCGGCGCCGGATCGAACGTCCCGACAAACCGGCCCTCCACCACCATCGTCGAGAGCGGGCCGTACCGCTTCACGCGCAATCCCATCTATCTCGGTATGTTCTTAAGCCTCGTGGCTTTAAGCACCGCTTTCAACGATCTCTGGCTGCTCGTGATGCTGGTGCCCTTCGCACTCGTCATCCGCTACGGCGTCGTGGCGCGAGAGGAAGCCTATCTCGAACGCAAGTTCGGCGATGCCTATCGCGGGTATCGTGAGCGCGTGCGGCGGTGGCTCTAGCGCATCGTGCGCAAAAGTGGCCCCGGTTTTGCGCGCGAACGATGCTCCGGTTCAAAGAGAAAGCATCGGATCGATCCAAAAAATGCAGATCCACTTTTTGGTCCGATGCTGTAGCGCCTCGCAAAAAACCCGTTCCCCGTCATGCCGGACACGATCCAGGCATCCACGCATAAACCCGCTCAAAGACATGGATGGGCGGATCAAGTCTGACCGTGACGGCGCTTATGATGAGAGATCGCGGTTTTCGCAGGCGCTGACGAACGCCGCCAGCCCGGCGCGCAGCGCATCGGATGCTTCCGCGCTTCGCATGTCTATGGTCACATCGGCCTGTGGCACGAGCCGCGCCGACATGGTGGCGAGCACTTCGCGCAAAGCCGCCTGCGCATGAGAGGCGCGGGGAGAGGTATTGRCGAGCATCACCGGCTTGCCCGGAAAATTCTCGCAGCCGACGAGCCAGTCGAGCGCATTCTTGAAAGCCCCTGGAATGCCATGGGCATATTCGGGACAGGCAATCACCAACCCATCCACCGCCGCCACCTGCCGCCGGAAGTGAGCGACACTCTCCGGCAAGGCGCTCATCTCCAGATCGGGATTGAAATGGGGCAGGGCGCTGATGCCTTCATACAGTGTGAGCGCGATCCTCTCCGGCGCGAGCTTTTGCAGCGCGCGTAGAGCCATGGTGTTGAAGGAGCTCGCGCGCAGGCTGCCGGAGAGGGCGAGAAGGTGCATGGGCTTAAGCTTCAGAGTGCGCCGACGCGCTTAGGGCCGAGGGCAGGGCATCGAGGACCGATGCCACCGCATCGGGCGCAAACGCACAGGTATCGACCACGAGATCGAACGAGCGGTCCTTGAGGCTTGAGAGATCCCGATGCCGATAGCCGACAAGAACCTCGATCCCCTCCGGCACCGCATCCCGCTCTTTCTGCCCCCGGGTAAAGATCGCAACCTCATGCCCCTGCGCCAGCGCATCCCGCGCAACGGCGCCGCCGAGAAAACCCGTTCCGCCTACGACGAGGATGTTCATGGTGTGCTCCCCAACCGCGTTCAGCAGTTCATGCATTTGTGTTGCATAGGGAGGAAGCTGGCAAGTTAAAGCCTCATATTCTTTGATTCTACTTGTCTTCAATCGCTCCCATCTTAGCTAGCGTTCTTTCCACGGCAGGTTTTATTAAACGATCAAGGAAACCGTTATTTTTAGTAGAGGAGTCCTGAGTTGAGGTGTGCCCAGGGTTCGTTAGCAGCTCCGTGAAAACTGCAGCTGCTATCTGCTCTTGATATGCAGGTGCTTGAGTTTTGAAGCCCTCCACCGATGCCGCAATAGCCCACTTATGGCTATACTGTTCTCTTAGGCGGAAGAGCGCAGAGTGGCGTTTGGCAGCAAACCCAATAAGAAGAAGCCCAGGTAGAATTACTAGGAACCTAGAAGCCATATTCGTGAATGCTTGGATTGCAGCCGTGCCTGTTGATGCATCGATAATGTTATTAAATGCTGTATCTTTCTGCGGGCCTGCTTCTGCCTTAAATTTATTTGTTTCTTCGGCGCCTGCATCGGCGCGCGGCTGCGGCGCAGCCGACGTTGTTGGTAAGAGGTTGCTAGTACTTGGCCGATTTGCAGAATTAGCAGAGCTAGCGGCTGGTAAAGATATTGCATCACGGCCTGATGCTTTCTCTGTTGTAGTTGCACTCGTAGCTTGACTAATATTGCTCTGGTTGGATGATTTTGCAAAACTATGAATCAAATCAGCTATCTGATTTAGATTTACTGCAGCTAGAACGGAAATGAACAGGAAAAACACCGCTCCGTGGAATCCTCTCTTGGCTGCCTTCAATTGAAGATCGATGTCTTCAAAGTGAGATTTATAAGCGTGAGAGAGGCCGGCGGTGGTAGCGCCTCCTAGCATCTCCTTTGCTTTAGACATTAACCCTTCAATTTCTGCGTCCTTTGCAGAGAGCTCTGCTCTAAGAGTTGCAAGGGCTTCGCTTCCTTCTCGGAAGTTCTTCTCGCGTTGATCTAGTGCTGCCTGAAAGGCATTAAAATCACTCTCATATTCGGTTATCTGAGATTCTAGTGAAGTGGCATCTGATACAATATTGTTGATTTTTGTCGCTGCTGCGATTGCCTTCTGTTCATTCTCTTCCGTAGTTCGACGAGATTTTTCGATCTCTCCTAAAATTCGAGATATCTCCTCTGCCCCGGAATTAGCAGATTCAGTATAGATCTTAGCTTGACCTAATTCTTTCTTTGCATTGGTAAGGACGGAGTCTAGTTGATGTGCAATTTCTGTGGCTTCTGTTGCACTATCTTTCAATACCTTTGAGGCAGCTCCGAAGCTCAACGTAGCGCGGGGCCGCGTGATGGGGGCAACGTCAAAATAACTATCTAAGGATTGTTCTGTTAGGCTGTTGAGATTTCGAATTGGGTTGTGAAAGTCAAAAGCGGTTCCGTTAATCGCATACACATGGAAGTTCGATGCATCGTAGCGAGCGTATCCGCTCGCTTGAGTTAGTTGGTTTAATAGGGAATTGACCTGAACAACGTGCGTGCCAAGTGTTTTTACGCGATCTCGTAATTGAGCTATCCTTGTAAGCGGCACAAGGTTGAATTTCTCGTCGCTTTCATTGAGTAATGCTTTTGCTAGACTCTCAAATTTTGTCAAACGTAAGATTGATTCATCTACTGACAGGGAATTACTTATGGCCGTTTCTCTGACTGACTCCGGAAGAGCAGGGATTCCTTTCAGCAGGGTTGCGGTTTGATCGCTCAGAGAGCCAACTTCTGTCCGTAAATCACTTAGAAGAGCCGTCATCTTAGACCTGTACTTTAACTTCTCTGTCGATGGTTATGCGATGATCGCGGCCTATGGTAGAGGAGTGTGTACTAAAAGTTGCTTTGCAGCACTTTTTGCCCACACGAAAGAAAATAGCCGGGTCACCCCGGCCATTCCTTGGAAGCTGTAGACGCCCCCAAAGGATGCCTCGCCCTTTGTTCTAAGTGCTTGAAAAGCAAGGGTTCTATATTTTGAAATGCCTCATGCGAAGGGCGTTGTAAGGCATTAGACCGCCTCACCTTCGTAGGCATCAGTACGCCTCATGATGAGGCAGTCTTTGGCTACCGGCACGAAAAAAGCCCCGGCGGTGCCGAGGCTGCTGGAGAGTCAGTCGGCTTGATCGGTCAGGTGATCAAGCCGGCTTGGAAAATGCTTATGTGCGTATCCCCGTGACAGAGTTCCGGTCGTAGAACGTGGCATGCACGATCTCTGGTGGGAAAGCCGGATCGATGTCGGCCGAGGTCAATCGCGACTTCAGCCACAGGAAATGAACCCCTGCGTTCTTCGCAGCCGCATGCAGCGTGACGTAGCGGGCTATGAACGCATCCAGGTCTTCTTGCTTCACAACTTGTCGGGGACAACGGTTCACGGGATTTATCTCAATTTTTGATAGCAAGTGGCCTTGTTCAATCAAGGCTTTGACTACCGGAGTGCTGGTGCCGAGCCGCCGTTCGACCTCGCGAAGGGTGAGGCTGCCCTCGGCCTGCCCATGCACGAACGGCTTCACCTCCTCGGGGTCGACCAGGACCGACATATAGCCAGGCACGTCGTCCCGGTGCCGGACTCGGGTTAGTTGCCGGTCGAGGAGCAGCCGAACGATCTCCATTGCGGAGCAAGACGCCCGCTTGGCCGCCGACGGGATCGGCAACAGCGCCTCATCCTCTTGAACCGCGTCGGATGCGTCCGCCAGCAAACGCCCCAGGAAGGCATCGAGGTCGCGCTTGGCGAACGCGTGATCGTTCAGGGTGCCGTTTCCACCCCTCACGAACGGCACGATGAACCCGGCCTCGTACAGCAGGCGCTCGTGCGGACGCGGTACATTGAGATAATCCGCAGCTTCCCTGAGCGTCATCGCCTCCGACACACGTTCGAGGAAGCCCTGTGTCGCCTCCGCGTCGAACATAACCCGCGCGTCCGACAGGGCCATGGCCTCGGACGTAACGTGGCCCGCCGCGTGCAGAAGCTTGCGCAGGCGCTTAGGATGGGTACCCGTCTCCAAAGACGCCGAGCGAACGGAATGGATGTGCCGCACCGTTACCTCGCGCCCGAACACGTTGTCACCTGGACCTACCGGCATCGTCTCGACTACGTGACGCCTGATTATGTCGCGGAGTGGATCAAAAGCCGGATCGTCCGATTCATGAGCAAGCCACTCATAGAGGCGGCCGAAAACCAGTCGCGGGCCCCAGTCGCTTCTGGTTGATATGAAGCGATCCTGGAGGCCAGAGAGGAAGGCACGGATGCTATCCTCTCCCTCTGAGGCGATCTCGAACCCGGCAGCTCCCGCCTCATGCCACTGGTCACTTGAGAGATGCTCAGCCCTGAACCGGATGCCATGCAGTGCGACCGCTCCGATCACCTCGCATCCCTTTGTCGCCGCATAGAGCGGCAGGGCGCTTAGGAAGGGCAAATTGTCCGATCTGCCAGCTGCACAGCGGGCGATGACGTAGTTCTCGAGGGCAGAAACGGCACGCCTCGGGGCATTCGCTTCAAGGTTCACAAGAGCCGGCAGAGCTGGCTGCACCAAAGCGGCGAAGTCGTGGACCCGATGCGGATGACCGTCTTCAGAAATCGAAACGAGACCGATACCATGCTCCGGGCAGGTGCGGACCGAGCCAATGAGCCAGAGGGTCCTGCCGAATGGGCGTGTGCCTGACGGACCATCCTGAGTATCCATGTCACAGACCAAGCAGCGAGGACAGACACGCAATGTCTTGCGGCTCAGGCTCTCGCGAATGAAGGCTTGGCCCTCGAACGTGTAACGGCGTTCTCCGATCTTTGTGACTGAGCCCGTTGCGAGTTGCCTGGAGTCCGAATGCGTTCTCCGAGCCAAAACTTCGAGCGCTTCAGGTTCTCCATCCACAATCTTCTGGAACGGTCTCCCCATGTCGAGGCTGAAGGCGCGAGCGGTAAGGCCCAGCAGCAGAGCGCTACGGGAGCAGAAGCTTTCTGGAGTCTCTTTGTTTCTGAGAGGAAGCGTCAATGAGGGGTGCAATGGTCTCATGGATTTCTCCTGTCCCGGGGCTTGGGTTGTTTGCCCTCATTGCGCCCGCAGTGTTCGCTATCCTCCTTGACTCCATCGCCAGCATATTTGTGCACGAGGCCCTCGCGAGGCTTGATCAGCCACCAATGGCTCTCGGCCGTGAATAAGTTCTCCTCAGGTAGGCAGCCTGACCTGGCCATGTATGCCGCGGCGAAATGCTCAACGGTGAGGGCTTCGCTCTCACGCAGAAGAGCCTCCCGGATCGCGTCCTGAATAATCTCGATAAGGATACCAAATCGGCCGAGTGCGGCGTGAAGCAGCCGCGCAATGAACGAGTCGCCCATGACTGTGTCGGTCGAGAGATGGGCCTTGTCCTGCGCGTAGGATGTGATCAGCCGGCAGACGAGAGACGCATCCTCTTCAAGGATTAAGTCGTCGAAGGTGACATGCCGTGACCTGCGCCACACCTGCTCGTCGTCGGCAAAGAAACGCCCAATCTCCGGTAGCCCGGACAAGATAAGCCACACGGGCCACGTTCTATTCTGCATCAATCTCTTCAGTGTGTCCTGAACCTTGCCGATCTCGACGGGGTTTCGGGTCTGAAGGACATGCTGAAGCTCGTCGATGTGGAGGAAGCGGACCTGACGTAAGGCCAATTGGCTTTGCACCATGTCCCAAACGACGTTTTCCTCGAGCCTACGGGAGGTTTCGTATCCGAGCGCTGCCAGCACCTCCATCCCCAGCAGCCGTAATGTACATGGGGAAGGCGTTGATACCGAAACCAGAATACAGTCCGCATTACGATCGCCATATCCGTTGAATTCTTCCCGTTTGAGGAAGTGGCGCTCAAGCGTTCGGGTCTTGCCCGCTCCCGATTGTCCCGTCAGCGTCAGCGCCCGACCCTCACGCAGGCGTCCAACCTGCCGGGGCAAGCCGTCATCGACGGCTTGCTGTGCGAGCAGAAAGCTATCGATGAGGCCGTCCAATTCGGCCTCAAGGATTTTATCGCGTGGGGTAGTGATGTAGGCGGAGAGCACTCCCGCCATCACCGCGCTGCTCCGGGCACGCCGCTCCGATTGAAGGCGCCGCATCCGGGCAATTGTATCCTCGCCATCTTGATCGATCACACTGGTGTTCATGATCAATCCTCCAGACCGTAACTGTCATCGTCGGTCGGGTCATTCTCGCTGCTTCTCGCCTTGGGAGCCGGATCAAATTGATCCGGCATCTCAGCGCCGTCCTGTGTGGTGATATCGACAGCGTCGAGTACTGCCGGGCCGTTCTCAGGACCGCGGTCGAAGGCAAAGGTGCGGAACACACTGCGGTCCAGACCGTCGATGTCTGCCGAAGTGATGATTGGGGAAGCGATGCTGGCACGCTTCGTGGCGGAGGCCGAGAAGGCCTTGATGTCGGCCAGGGCCTGGAGGACAACATCCTCGGCCAGGTGCGCCCTGTCGGCATGCCCACGGCGCAGGTTGCGTTCCGCCGCAACCCAGTGCTCGAGCGGGACACCATCGAAGCCCGCCTTCACGCAGGGGACGGTCAGCCAACCGTCTGGGGTCCGAACCGATACATAGCCGAGGTCCCCTTCGTCGATGCGCACCAGAACGGGCTTCTGATGGGCAATCCGGCGCAATCGCTGGAGCTCCTCGGACTGGTAGTGGAGACCAAGCACCCGAACGCCGGTGTTGGTGATCCGGCACTCAACCGTAACGCCGAAAATGTGGCGGCACACATCAGGGCTCGGCGGAGGCAGCACCGGGTGCAGGCGCGTGGCACGGATCCAACAGTCGCGCGGGGTCTCGCCGCCCAGGCCGTCGTGAGGCGTGTTGTGGTAGACATCCACGATCCAGCGCACGATGACGCGTCCGAGCTCATCGGGGTCGATGACAGCGTTGAGGTCCGACTCGTAGTCGCCCTTGGCAACGACGTTCTCAAACGTACGACCGTGGAAAAGAGCCACGAGCTGGACGTGAATGGTGCGGAAAAAGCGCTCGATCCTGGCACGGTTCTGTGGGGTTCCAGCCGGCGGGAATAGCATCTCGCTCCCCATATCGGTCACCGCGGCCCGCGTCTCGTAGGCTGTGTAGGCCGTATCGTTGTCCATCACGTAGCTTTCACCAGTCCCATCGTAGTCCCAGGGAGTGATGCAGCCAGCCTCTTCTGCGAAACGCGACTTGTTCATCACCGACATTGCGATCGTCGACACGGCGGAAGTGGAGGTGTTGCTGCTAATGATCCGAGCCGCCAAGACACAGCGGGTGTAGCAGTCGATAGCCACCGACAGCCAAAGCCGTGCACGCTCGACCTCCTTCCTGAGCTCAGGCGCGAGTAATGCCCATACGCCGGCCTCCTCGAGAATGACGTGAAGAGAGACGAGCCAGGCGTCCATCTCCACGCGCTCAAGGGGGCGCGACACGTCGAGCCCACCACGGACGATAAAGAACTTCTTGCGCGCTGCCTCTTCGCCCTCGCGTCCGGCGTAGACCATGAACGGATCGAGGCTTTCGATCACCCGCTCGAACGCCGCACGGCTTGGCTTTTTCAATAGCCGCTTGCCGGTCTGCTCGCGCTCGTTGTTGGCATCCTTGATTGCCGTGGCTAGGTCAGAATAGAGCGAAGCCTTGGTGGGCTTGAGACGGCTCGCGTAGCGCTCGGCGACCTCGCGCATCAGCGTGCGCTCCTCGATCTCGACCTTCGGCGTGCGGTTGCCGCTACGGCCATAGCCATCGCGAAGCGCCATGGCATCGAAACAGCACGCCTCGTACTTGCGCAGCGACTTTCGCAGGGCCGTCGGGCTTGGCGGACGCTTCAGGATGATGTCGTCACTACCGCATCGTCCCTGCGGTAACAACGCCATGAGGATGTTGATCACGTTGTCCTTGAGCCAAGGTTTCATGGAATCATCGGAACGAGAGACCTTGCCTGCGGCCTCGTCAGCGAGAAACGCGTCGCAGATCGCCTTGCGGGCGAGCAGCCTCTCGCGGCGCTTGGGCTTGAGTTCGGTGATCAGCCTTTCCGGTCCCTCCAGCCGGATCGCCGCCGCAGATGAGCGGTGGTAATCCCGGATGATGTTCAGCCGACCATCATTGAGCAACGCTGCGAACTCATCATGAGAAAAGGACACGCACAGGTCCGGATTGTCGGCGCGGCGCAGGACATGGCCGAATTCGTCGCTGGACTTCGCCACGAACTCAGTGACGCCGTCGATGACGTATTTCGCATGCCTTTCGAGGCGATATCGCGGCACAGCCGGGACCGGGAGAGAACTTTGGATCTGGGCATTATTTGAATTTGACATGGTTGGGCGCTCTCTCAGTGCGTGCGGGTCACAATGTGGACGATGCGAATGATGCTATCGTGGGAAATTCGGTCGGTGCCGACGTGCTCCAGCACGCCATCCGAGATCAGGCAGAGCACTGCCATGAAGCCGTATCCGTCATTCCGAGATGCTGCGAGCAGGGTGCTGATCTTCACCGAGCCGCAGAGGGTGGATGCAACGGCGTTGACGGCAGCTACGTCCTCCGCGTTTCTCATCCGAATGCCTTTGGCAACGATGCGGGCGTTGTAGGCGCGATTTCGGGTGATGTGATCACCGGTTCGAATCTCAAAACTGTCCGCGAAGCCTCGGGGGCATTGCGAACGGATCGCGCTTATGACGTCCGCAGTGCCGCTTGATGCGACCTTGGCAGCAGGCTTGACTGCGAAGGCAGTGCGCGACCCATCGGTCTTGCGGATAAGGAAGTCGAACGTATGCTTTCGAGTGACACCTTCACTGTCGATGTATTCGACCGCTTCCGGCTGGTCCTGGACCGCTGTCACGCATGGAGATGCTAAAAGGATGTAGGCGAGGTCGCGCTCCAGTGTGCTCTCGAAAACAATTTCCCGATTCGTTTTGGGGTTGACGAGAGCGCCTCGGAACGAGCCGCGAGATCGCAGGGCTGGCCGGCGGCTTGCGAGCGACGCGGAAGGAGGAATCCAGACTGCTCCGCAACGGTCGCCCTGAGGATCGGATTTCTGTTGGTACTCAGTAGTAGGCATGACTTGTCCTTTGCCGCTGATGACGTGAGACGGCCCAACCAGTGGCTCCGGTTGGACAGCGTCTCGCCAAAGGGCGGTTCATTTGGGAAGGTATTGGAATGGGTTCAGTCGATCTGAGACGACCTGGCGCTGTTCATGCAGGCGGTCTTTGTCTCAAGCGACCTGTCGTTTGGACCGATCGGACAGTGCTGTGAGGCATCTGGCCTAAATGTCGGCAAACGGCTTGGGCCGACCCGGCCTAAATTTGGGGTTTGTCCTTCATGGATACGCCTCTGTTGGCGGATCTGCGGGAGCGAAGGGGCCTTTCCAAGAAGGCTCTTGCCTATCTTCAGCAAATAGGTAAGATCTCACCATCGCTGGCAGAAATGCCGGGGTGTCTACAAAGCTCGTTTTACCGGGTTGGTTGGCGAGCAGATGAATTTTAAAGGCTCTCAAGTTGGCGCTTGAGGGCCTTTTCTTATGCCGTGGTGGCTAAATGCATAGGCTTCTCCAGAATTTGATGTAGATCCATCTCATGACGAGTGGAGCGCTCAAGAGAACGAGAACTGCACAAAGAGTCGAGAGCCGAGACGAACGATAAGGCGGGGGCGAGCACTTATATTTTGAGGCCCATCTTGATGTTCATATGAGCATGTGGTATGTGTCTACTGTGTGTTTTAGGGCAAAAAAACGCACCAAATCTGAACGGTTTAGGCGCCGAACTGCTTTTTCAACAGGCTGATTTTTCGCTTCAAGATTTATTTTTTTTTGCCCGATAGCCGAGCCACTTATCCACAGTTTTTCAGGCGCTACCGGCCAGTGCGAGTTGAATCGCTTTCGTGCCGTGACTGTTCTTCGATCATTCGACTCTTGTGAATAGAGGCTCGCCTGACGGAGCTCTTCCCGTATAATCCTGCTGGAGGAGAGCTTCGAATGCCCGGTTCGCCAGATCCGCTAGTTGATAGTGACGTCGCTATAGGCATGAAGGCGGCAGCTCGTGCCGCTGAACGTCTTCAGGTTTCAGATCATGTGCTGGGGCTAATCTTGGGATTGCCGGAGGCGATGGTGCCCCAGATAAAGGATGGCGCAGCGCCCGTCGATCTCACCCGACATGCCGTTGTGCCGGCGCTTCTTTTCGTGCGCGTCTATCAGCTCCTCAATACCATCGTGGGCGGGAACGAAGCCGCAGCAGCCTCATGGTTCAATAGCTACAACACAGCCCTGAATGCGCGGCCGGTTGATGCGGTCCAGTCCGTCCCAGGGCTTGGGCAGATCGTCGAGTACTTAGAGGTCCGTCGCGCGTGATCCGTTCCTAATTTCGGGGTGTGGGGAGCGCTGAAAAATGGACAAGTACTCTGTCAATAAGCCACATCAGAACAACTGGGGCCAATATTAGGCTGAGCGAACCCAAGTGGAGACCCGAATGATCCATGCTGACGATGTTCACTTGCTCCACGATTGGGCCATCTATGGGCCTCGAAACGAAGAGATTGCTAAGGTGGTTGAGGCCTTGGCCGAGAAGGGCATGCGGGTCGAAGCAATCGAGGCGCAGATAGAGGCTTTCTTGAGGGGGGCTCCGTAAATTGGAACAGGCATAGGGACGCCTATCTTGCTCGTGAGCGGAGACCCGTTTTTCATCGCCAGGCCGGCGCCGGAGCGCCATGCATCAGGGCGACTGCTTACAAGTGATAAGCAGACATTTGGACGGCCTTACTCGGGGCCGGCCCCAGTCTGAGCCAGACCCGAAATTCAATCTCCTAATGTCGAGAACTGAAGCGACACGGTCCAAGGGCGCTGAGCTAAGACGGTTATTGCTTTCGGCATTCACCCTTAGGTTAAATACCCGCGCAAGGGGACTTTACACACAGCGGATCCGTGCGATGTTCAAAGTACCTATCGAGCTATCGTCTCGATGGGCTGGGGGCAACGATCATGACCGACAATCCCGCGGAAGACGGGGTCTCTCATGCTGCTGGTACACGCCGGCAGATCCTTCTGCATCTTGAATCTTCCCTTATCAAAGACCTCAAGAGAGCGGCCGTCGACCTTGAGACCTCTGCATCTGCCAACGCGAACGAGGCGGTCGATGCGTGGCTTCGTGCCCGCAGCCTGAGACGCGACGACGTCCAAATGGGCAGCCAGCTGGAGACCGGACGATGACCGGCTCCGTGACGCCTTCAACCTTCGACCTGCTATCGAACGCGTTCGCGCTCCTGGGCGTGAAGATGACGGCCGACACACGCGAGATCGAGGATGCCTTTGGGGACGCGGTCGCGGACGAAGTCGCCCCCGAGCAGGATCTTCAGCGGGCCCGCCAGATCTTGATGACACCGCGCATCAGACTGGAAGCCGAGGTGTCCTACCTCCTCGATGTCGATCATGGAACAGTCCAGGAGGTCCTGAAGACCCTGAAGTCTTTCGGACTTACTCGAGATGCGGCAGCCGCTCTTTCGACGAAGCTCCATTCGCTTCCACGTTCGAACTTCCTAGCACATGTGCACGCGCGGGTGCCTGCTGACGGATCGGCCCTTGCAGCATTGCTCCAAGCGCAGGCAGCAGCGGCCCCAGGTGCCGTTCTCGACGCCATCAACGATGCCCGCGAAGCTGCCGGCATGGTCAAGGCCGATCGCGAGGCGGTCGCCCAGGCGCTGCGAGAGCTCTTCGAAACCCAGGACAAGGCGGTCCTCGCCACTTTTACGAACCCGGACACGCTGACAGAAGCGGTCACCCAGGCGATAGAACCCCTGCTCGAGACATCCGACTCTGCCTTGGCCGAACGCCTCGACGTGTTCCTGAGCGCCTACGGGCAGATCTTGGACCCCGAGCTCTCGCGGCGACTCGAGGCCATCCGTGCAGCCTGTGAACAGCTGAAGGAGAGGCCCAAGGACCCTGAGCCTCCCGAGGCCCTCATCCGGAACCTCCACGCCTGGAGCTGCATAGGTCGGCCTCTGCAGATCCTTGAGGAGCACAAGGGACGGGATGACCCGAGGGCGCGAGAGGTGTTCGGTGAAGTCAGGGAAATCTACCTCTGGGTCGCCAACGAGCACAGCCAATACTCCCTGTCAGGGAAGATCTTGCACGCGGCCATCGAAGCTTTCGCCCGACTTCCTCGGGCGAGCGAGCAGATGGCGGAGGATCTTGAGACTCTCCAGAGTAACCTCGCCTTCGAGCCCGTCAGACCTCTCGTCGAATACATCCGGGAACTGAAGAACGCCCTTACCTTCCTGGATGCCGATCTCCGGCGCGGTGGTTTCGGCGCCGAGGCCACGGGACAAGCCAATCGCCTCTTCGAGTTGTTCGTGGCCGCGGTGGCGGGAACGAAGGGCACGGATCTGTCCGATGCTCCATGGATGGCGATCCGTGACTTGGCCATCTCCCTGAACAACGACCTCGATGCTCCCCAAGGTGCGCTGGCACTGCTGAATGGCGTGCTGTATCACGCGAGCCGCCACCCATCGTCGCAGGAGGTCAGCGACCGCCTGAAGTCAGACAAGCGCGACATCGAGGGCATCCTTGCCCAGCGCGAGCTCATGGAGCACGCCAAGGCGGGGCGTCACGATGAGGCGCTTGCGATCGTCAACAGACTTCTGGGCGATGCCCAAGTCACTGGGGAGGAGAGAGACTTCCTTCTGAAGGTTCGTACAGGCCTTGAGCATCAGAGGAAGCAGAAGAGTAAGCGGCTCGTGAGCCGGCTGTTCTGGGGGGGCGCAGCCGTCGTCGGCATCGCCCTCTACGTTTCCAATCAGAAGCCAACCCCCACCCGGACGACGTACTCGCAACCCCCGTACACGGCGCCGGCCCCACGCCCAACGCTGCCCCAACCTCCCACCGTCCCGAAGTCCGATCCTGCACCAACGGTTCCTGCGCGACCGGATACCGAGGAAATGCCGCCGGTCGGCGACGGCTCCCGCCTGTTCACTGCATCGCAGATCAGGTACTGCCTGTTCCAGCAGGTCCGACTCGAAACCATCCGGACCGAGCTATCCGAGAGCCAGGACGTTTCCCGCTTCAACGGTATGATCGACGACTGGAACTCCCGCTGCAGCCGGTATCGCTACCGGGAGAGCGAAATGACGGCTGCTCAGTTCTCACTCTCGTCGAAGCGATCGGAACTTCAAGCTGAGGGCCGGCGTATCGCCTCATCAATGCCCTCGAGCCCGCCGCCCGCTTCCAGCAGCACCTACAATTCCGCGCCGGCCGCTCCAGTGGCCATCCCGCAGACTCAGCTCCCACCGCCTGCCAGCGCCCCGGCGCCCTCGCCGGTGCAGCCGCTGCCGCCTCCGGTGGAAATCGCCCAGACCCCGAGTGCCGGGGCTGGGAGCTATGCCGCTGAACCCAGCGACTTGATGAGAGTGGAGAATGCGACCCGGATCCAGCAGCGTCTAGCGGATTTGGGATACTTCTCTGGGATCGTCGACGGGATGTGGGGGCCAAGGTCTCGAACCGCCTTGCGCGACTTCAAGCTGGCCAATGGCCTTGCGCGGGATGACGTTTGGGATGAGCGGACTGAGACGACCCTCTTCACCCAATACGCCCGATACGCATCTGGGACGCTGACGAGTAAGACGGATCGATGGGTACCGGCCGACTACCCGCCGCCTCTCGGTGCATCACTCAACCCTTTGAACAAGCCTGATGCGGTCCGCGTGCAGCACCGCCTCTCTGAGCTCGGGTTCTATAGCGGGGCGGGCGATGGCGTCTGGGGCCTGGGCTCACGCTATTCTCTCCGCGACTTCAAAGCGGTCAACAACCTTCCAGGTGACGATTCCTGGGACGCCAGAACCGAGAAGGCCCTCTACGGATCGCGAGTAACTCGTGCTGACGAGACAGTCATCGGAGTCTGGGCACGAGAATCAACCTATTGCCCAACACCGGGAGGCAACGCGTCCAACTCCCTTCGCATCACCTCGTACGAACTCGAAGGGCTCGGGCGCGAGTGCAAGGTCCTCGGCTTGTCGCGATCCGCCAAGAACTGGACTGTCACCGTAGAGTGCCCAGCGGGCATCGGGAACCTTGGATACGTTCTCTCGAACGGTCGTCTGTACCGAGAAGAAGACCTGCTGAGATACGCCTATGTGCGCTGCCCCACAAACTGAGAGAGTTCGATGGACGATGTTAAAACCATAGCCGCCCTGGCGACAGAATTCTGGAAGGTGCTCCGCACGCTAGAGCGGGCCGCCGAAAACGTGCCGGATGCGTCGAAGGCTCGCCTCCAAGCGCAGGCCCGATATGCGGCCGGCAGGTTAGATGCGATCCTCTCCGAGCGCGGGATGTCCGTCCTCGGGTTCGACGGCCGCACGTTCGAGGTCAACCTTCCGGTCTCAGCCGTGAACGCGGACGATTTCTCTGACGAGGAAGGTCTCGTCATCGAACGAACACTCGAGCCTGCGGTTGTGGCCGACATGGTCCCCGTGGTGACGGGCAAGGTTTTTCTCGCCAGGAGCGAAGCGAATGCATCTCGGGATTGATCTCGGCACCTCGAACTCAGCCATCTTCGGCAACGACAAGGGCGCTCTTCGGCTGTTCAAGACCGTCGAGGGTGCGGATGTTCTTCCCAGCGCGATCCTCATCGATCGGCGCGGAAATATGCATGTCGGCAGGAAGGCTTACGAGCAGACGGCGTTCTCCCCGGAGAACGTCGCCCAGGGCTTCAAACGCCTCATGGGGACGAGCAGCACGGTGAGCTTCCCAGGGCCTAACAGGACCATGAGCCCCGAGGAGGCCAGTGCGGAAGTGGTCAAGGCTCTCCTCGCGCAGACCAGATTGGCAGCCGGAGAGTTTCTGGTAGAGGGGACGATCATCACGATTCCCGCGGCCTTCAACCAGATGCAGTCCGAGGCCACGATGCGTGCCGCGGCGGCGGCAGGCCTCGACAAGGTCGGACTCCTCCAGGAGCCGGTAGCAGCGGCGATGGCCTCGATCGCTGAGGCCTCAAATAAGAACGGACAGTTCCTTGTCTACGACCTCGGTGGCGGCACGTTCGACGTCGCCATCGTCCAGAGCGTCGGCGGCACGGTGAACGTGGTCGCACATGCCGGTATCAACATGCTTGGTGGACGCGACTTCGACCGTGTGATCGTGAATTCGGTCGTGCGTCCCTGGCTCATGGAGAAGTTTGACTTGCCGGAGAACTTCCAGACTGATCCGACCTACAATCGCATGCTCAGGGTCGCCCAGTTCTACTCCGAACGAGCCAAGATCGAGCTTTCGGTCCAGCAGACCGCCCGCGTGTTCGCCGACGAGAACCAGATCGGGGCTCGGGATCGCAGCGGAGTGGAAATCTACCTCGACGCCGAGCTCACCCGCGCTCAGCTCGAACGGCTTATCGTGGACGAAATCGACCGCTCGATTGCCCTGTGCCGCAAACTCCTCGCGGACAACGGGTACCAGCCCGGCGACATTGATCGGATTGTATTCATCGGCGGCCCTAGCCGCATGCCGATCGTCCGCTCCCGCGTGCCAGAGCAACTCGGTATTGCTGCGGACTTGGATACGGATCCTATGACGGCTGTGGCCAAGGGCGCCGCCATCTATGCCGAGAGCCGTAACTGGAGCGGGACGGCCTCAAGCGCCAAGTCCACCCGCGGCTTGGCCCGCGCGGAGGGACCGGTCGACATCCGCTTCGACTACCCCGCACGCACGTCCGACAGCCGGATCAGGATCAGAATCAGGCCGGGTGAGTCGGTCGCCAGCGGCTACCGCGCTCAAGTCGACAATGCGGAGGGCTGGACATCCGGCCAGGTCGCGCTTGAGGGGAATACGTCGGTCAACGACGTTCCGGTGCCGAGCCGCGGCGACAACCGATTCCGGATCACCGTCTTCGATCCGAATGGCTCGCCTGTTCCCGAGGCTAGTCTCCAGTTCACCGTGACACGGACAGATGCCAGTGCAGTGGGTATTCCCGCGACCCAAACAGTCTCGGTCAAAGTCGTCGAGGGCCCTCCAGGAGCCGAGTATAACGCGCTCCACGAGCTTGTCACTAAGGGAACACTCCTTCCGGCGAGCGGAACACAAAAGTTTCGCTCCGCAAGAGACATGCGTGCTGGCGACGGAACTCACCTCGATTTCGAGTTGTTCCAGCAGGCCGAAGGTGTACGCGATCCGGACCTCAACCTGAACATTGGCGCCTTCCGTATCGACTCCGATCATCTCGAGCGAGGCGAGGTGGTCAGGCGCGGAGACGAGGTGATCTGCCAGTGGTCGATGGACGACAACGGTCTCCTGAACTGCACCCTGTCACTGCCGGCGATCAGCCGAGAGTTCAGCGTCGGCAAGCTTTACGTCGCCACCGCCGGTCACCGGAATTTCGATGGTGACGAAGGCACGAAGCTCGCCTCTGCTGTCCTGGACGACGCCCAAGTAGATCTCGACAACCTCCAGGAATCCCTTGGGACGCGGGTGCAGGCAGAGGCAGCAGAGATCTCAGCGCGTATCGACAGACAGCGTGTGAACCTTGAGTCGGCATGGGACGCGGATACTCGTCGTTCCGTGGCGGAGGAGGGACGCCTAATCCGGCAGGAGATTGCCCGGATCAAGGCGCAACCAGAGAATCTCGGACACACTATTGCTGCCGAGATCAGGAACTTCCGCGGCGCCTATGATGAAGCCGTCAGGCCGGATGCCGATCCAAAGCTCAATGCCCAGGTAGATCGTCTTTTTTCTCACGCGCAGGATGCCGTCGCACGCGGGACCCCGGACGCGATCCGAGACGCCCAGGCCTCGCTCCGCGAGGCAGTAGCTCTAGCCCAGGCAGATATGTACAAGCGCCCGGAGTTCATCGTCTCGATCTTCCGGGACATGGCGGGCGACAGGCACTTCGCCATAGACAAGGACTTGCACGACAGACTTGTCCGGGAGGGTGAGGAAGCGATCAGGCAAGCTGACATCGACGGAGTGCGTCGCGCCATGTCGCGAGTGCACGACAACATGTTCAGGGTTGGGGCGGCAGCGCAGACCTCCACTCTGGCCAGCCTAATGCGGTGGTGAGGCAAATGCATTCCTTTCCGTGGTTTCCTATTGGCTGTGTGCTTCCCGACGCCCTGGAGGTGGGGCGTCTCATCCGGGAGGGATCAGGCTATCAGGTGATCGCGAGCCGAAAAGATGCCCGCACCGCTCTTGTACTTAGACCGGGCGACGCGACAGGAAGCGGCCTAGCCAGGCAGCCGGCGCATATCCGCCAGCTCTTCCTGGAGTTCGAGTATGCACGAGAGACCTACCTCGTTGCACCGATCGCTTCGGGTGAAGAGGTGATCACGTTGCGTGATCGTGTGAAGCGGGGGCCAGTCAACGAGTCGGACGAAATTGAGGAGATTGCCTCTGCCACAGCGTGCCTCCTAGAGCGTGAGTCCGACGCTGATCTATCGTCCGCTCTCATCCTCACCGGTCGTGCTCTACTTTCCACACGCAGCGGTGACGGCAAGGAAGGTCGTCGGGAATTGGCGATAGCTCTCCTGACCGGAGGCGTCGCACTGGCTAATCTGTCGAAGGATGAGATCCGCTCATTCAACGGCCGGATCACCGATGACGAGATCGAACTTTTCCTGACAGCCTTTGATGGAGGAGACATCCAGGCGATGTCGGAAGGAAGGGATCGTCCCTTGAAGGGACCTATATCATTCTCACTGCCCGGCCGACCTGAGCTGGAGAAATTCTTCAACGAGTATGTCATTGAGCCGAGTTCCGACCAGGAGCGCTACGAGGCTCTCGGCGTAAGGATGCCGAACGGCATTCTTCTCTATGGGCCACCAGGATCTGGGAAAAGCTATACAGTCGATAAGCTCAGGCGCGCGCTTGGTTGGTCAGTCTTCGAGATCAACTTGGGCGCCGTCGGAAGCCCCTTTATCCATCAGACAAGTGTAGCGCTTCGCAAGGTTTTCGACGAAGCCAAGGCAGCCGCTCCCTCGCTCGTAGTGTTGGAGGAGATTGACGCCGTGGCAGCAGCTCGAGGGGCCATGAGCCATGATCACAAGATCGAGGAAATTACCGAGCTTCTGAGGTTGATCGAGAAGGCATCCCAGAACGGGATCCTCGTAATCGGGACTACGAACCGCCGCGATGCGCTCGACGATGCAATTCTCCGGCGCGGTCGCTTCGACCATTCGATTGAAATCAGCTATCCAAGCGCGGATGAGGTCGAGCTAGCACTGAAACACATGCTGGCAGAGCGTCGCCACGCAGATATGCCTAACCTATCTAACATTGCAGTGAAGCTAGCCCGGCGCCCTATGAGCGATGTAGAGTGGGTAGTGAACGAGGCTGCACGGCGGACCGCCCGGGCCAAAAGAGATGTGATTTCCGAGTTTGATCTGATGGCTGCTGTGGTTCGCCTTCACTGAGCTTTTGCATGCCGCAATTAATGCGTCTTAGGTGAGTTAAAATGTCGAACTTCCTCGGGACATTTTTCGCTACGTTAGTCTAACCCTCCCGCAACTGAGACGATGCAACCTGGTCAGTTTCAATCCGAGAGCAGACATTTGGAAAGGTAAGCTGCTCCAGCGGTCTAGCGTGTTTGCTTGCGCTGTCGTGGATCATAGTCGCTGTTGAGCAGATGCTTGGCGGTGCAAACGACATAGGCGACAACTCAACCGCGAGCGGTCATGCCAAAGATCTCTTTGTACAAAATCTCGGTAGCAATAATCCACAGAAACAACTGTCAGCGTGGATTGGCTCTGATTGCTCCGCGCTACTCAAAATATTTATTCAAGTAGAGAGCTCTAGTGTAGTAGGTATTACCGCGTCGATGTCCATGATCGTTACGTCATGGTCCTTGCCGCCGTTGTCTGGCAAGCGAACGACCGACATCTGGCTGGCGACCACAAGTCGCGTTCCCGGTGGCAGCAACACTTCATGCTCGCGACCTCCAATAAACAGCGCAGGTGAGCCCTTAGGGAGCCTAATGCGGGCGATATGGGCACGGCCGAATTGGTTGATGCTGCCATGTTCGATTGCAATAGCGGAACTCAATGATGTCGCAGTAAAACTGGCATGTGGATACAACTCGGATCCCCGAGGGGCTGACAGATAGCTTTCACGACGGTGATCATCGAACCCATGCCATAAGACTACTGGCGCGAGTGTTTTATTCTTTACGCATGACCGTGCAAGGGCGAACATCGCCTGCCAAGCCTCGGGGTGCTGTGATCGGGCCGCCGGATCGGCGAAGAGCCTCGAATACAGACGGCTTGGGCCTCTCCAACAATCGGCGGCATCACGGGCTTTGCCCTCAAGAGGCTTTCCAATTAGCCTCTGGCCCAAATACTGCGCTACTTTTAGCTTTGCTGCCTTACTCAAATCGGAACGATGAATGTAGAACGTGAGGTCCACACCATGCATCCAGTTATGGTCCAGCAGGCCAAGATCGCTCTCTATCCGTTGACAAACGTAGGCTATGGCAGCGTTTTCAACGACCACATCGGCGAATGCAAGATCGGGGTCAACAACCTGAGATCCGTATTCCTGCAAAGTCGCCACGATCTGACGAATTCTCCCCCATTTTGCTATCCATTCTACATTGATAGTTTTATCCAGATCATCAAGCCACTGTGTTCGCCGATAGCTCGGCTGAAAATAGTCAAAGTAGTCTTCTGGCAGGGCCTTTCGCCAACGATGAGCTTGCTCTCTAACGTCTCTGATCTTCGCATTCGCCAAAGTCTCTATTGCTGCTGATATCGTGCCTAATGGTGACGTGTCCCAATTGCAAACGCTGGCGCCCCACGTAGCCTGCGGCAATGCGGCGATCCTGCTGATTGTCCGTTCGAATTCGCTTTTTGCAACTCGGCTATCCTTCAAAAACAAGGTCTTGGCGTAATCGAATATGCTTGTCTGAAAAAGGTATGACCATGTCGCGAGGAAGGGGACATGTAGACGGCTAAAATCGGTATCGAACCTCCTGATACCAGCGATATTCTTGCAGCCATCAGAACTTGTCGCGATCTCCACACTATAGCCATTCGGCAACAAGAGAAGCTCGGGTTCTCCGTTGATCTTCAAGATGGCAATCTCATTTGGTGACCTGTTCCTTCCACCAGGACCGTAGCCTCGATGAGTTGCTCGATGCCGTTGAAGGCAGCTGGAAAGGAGGTACAAAACAGGGTGACAAGGCGGTTCACTGTCAGCATGGAAAAATGCGGTAGCAGTTGAAGCACGCAAGCCGCGGCCAACCGGATCCGAAATTGACACCTGCGTCTTCAGTCCGCGTCATGTTCTGCCAAGGCCTTGCGTGCGGTCATCAATTCATTGGATATACCAATAATCGCATCCGCCATAATGTAGACCGTTGTCGGGCAGTCGAGGCGTTGCTGCACTGCCGTCAAAGCTCCGAGACAATCGTGCTTGTGGCCTTCGATATATGCGGAAAGGTAGAGGGGCACATGGGCTTCGGCCGCCATCATCAGTGGCAGTAGGAGGCGTCCGACCCTGCTGTTGCCATTACGGAAAGGGTGTACCGCCTCGAAATGAGGATGCGTTATTGGCATGTGCATTAGGAACGGTTGAGCGGCAACTTGGAATCCATTGCTCCGCATATAAGCCAAAGTCTCTTCTGGCACGGTATTCGCACCAGGGAAAGGTATCTCTCACATACTCTGTAAAGCCTCATTTGCGTGGCGATCTCCTAAAAGTTCAAGATGAGTTCGCCTCACTATAGGGCGAGGACGCCAGACGTGACTCACGTGGTTGAAGCACGATCCGATTGCTTGTTCTCTGCATTACTGTGGATTGGCCGATCGTTAGCCTCCGAATACAGATGACAGAAACCTACAGCTGAGGCATTCCTGATTCTAGGGGGCTTTGCCATGGGTTTTCGGTTCCGCAAGTCGTTCAAGCTCGCGCCAGGTGTAAGAGTAAACTTGTCAAAAAAAGGAGCAGGCGTCTCGCTGGGAGGCAAGGGCCTCACCCACTCAATCGGACCTAGCGGCCGGAGGACGAGTATAAGTGCGCCTGGTTCAGGGATGTCCTTTGCCGTCCAGCACAAAAAAGGCCGGGGTAAAGATAGGTCTGAAGGCAGTGCACTTTTGGGCCTGTTATGGCTAATCGGTATTGTGACCTTTCTCGTTTGGTTGCTGAAATGAAGAAGGGATTTTTTTATTGCGGCCTTGCCGCCCTTCTCGCGTTTCCTGCCGTCGCTCAAACGTTTTCAGGCCAAGCCGATGTTGTCGACGGCGACACCCTTGGGATACGCGGTCAATCTGTTCGCGTCCGCCTTTACGGTGTCGATGCTCCGGAAGGGAAACAAACCTGTGAAGATGGCGCTGGCAAGCGGTATCTGTGCGGCTCAAGAGCTGCTGAAGCCTTGGCTTCGATTATCGGTCGCAATGGCCGCGTGACCTGCGAGCAGGAGGACCGCGATCGGTATGATCGGATTGTAGCCGTGTGCCGAGCGAATGGTCAGGACATCAATGCAGAGCTGATCCGGCAGGGCTGGGCACTGGAGTACAAGCAATATTCCAATGGCCGTTACACCGGTGAGGAGACAGAGGCCCGGAAAGCCAAACGCGGCTTATGGGCCGGGAAGTTCGCCGAGCCTTGGGACTGGCGCCGAGGCGAGCGGTTGACGTCGGAAGCTACGACGGGCTCCGACCGGACTTGTGCCATCAAAGGCAACATCTCCAATTCCGGTAGGATCTATCACGTGCCGGGTAGTCGGTCTTACGCAAAGACAGTCGTTAATGAAGCTGACGGTGAACGCTGGTTCTGCAGTGAAGAAGAAGCGAAATCTGCTGGATGGCGTGCGCCAAGAGGTTAGGAAGCCCATGATGAGGAAGGTAGTGATCGCAGCTTTGGCTGCAATGATTTCGGCTGGGACGGCCCAGGCGGCGGGAGGCCTGCCGGGCGAGCCATCTAAGCACGCCATTGAACGGGTCAAAGAATTCGTCGTGGCTCAGCGCCGAAGCTGTAAGGCTGCGAGCACATGTGAAGATGCCGTTGAAATGTGGTGTAGTGGTTACAGCCGGGCAGATGCTGATGACGACGGCATCCCCTGCGAAAACGTTTGCCGATCAAAGTCCCAGGTCGACTCAATCAAGCAGCGGATAGGCTGCTAAGGTCAAAAAAATGCGCCTCTCCTAAGAGGCGCTTTATGACCAGAAAGATTAGACGCTATGGGCAGTGATGCTGGCCGCAGCCAGGACGGCGGCAATCTTCCAGTGCTTCTGTATGTGCTGATGAAGCGTCATTGCGGGTCCTCGATGGCGGCGGATCGTTCGGTAAAACACGGCAGCTCCCTAACGGAAGTCATTCAAAGTCGCGTGATGAAGATGGTCCGTCAAGGTTTGTGGCCCGTATTGGCCGATCATTACGTGACCTTCAAGTACACTCCTGCCATGAAGCCGGCCATGATAGCGGTCACTATGATGAGAGCACGAATGGATCGCGGGCTGGGGTATGATTGTTGTCCCACGCGCTTCATTGCGCAGCCCTTACAGCCTTCGTGCGCTCACTGAGCGCTTTTACCTGCTCGACAGACTTCACTCCTCGGACGCCCTTTCTTTGGCTCAGAAAGATTCCCGTTCGTCCTTGACCATCATTAGGACGACACTTGCTTCGTATTCATGCTGCCATTCCTCAGACCAAGTGCTGACGAATTGGCCGGTTAAGTCAGAGAGGGCAGTTGTGTCGCGAGAGTAGTTCATGCCTATGGCTCTCTCAATAGTTCTGTGGCTCGCCTATATCGTTCAAGCCTCTCTAGATCTCGCTCAGTAGGAGACTGGAGGCGAGAAAGATCCATATTGTCTTTCAGATCCGCCAATTTCACCACACGCGCAATTGGGTCTCGGCCGCATCTTGCGACGAATGCCATGTAATCCTCAGACGGACGTCGTGTCAGGCAATCGAGGGCAGTCATGATGGCAGGGCTGAATCCTTCGGCCGCAAGCCGCCCCTTCGTCCAGTCGGGGCAGTCCTCAATCACATCGTGAAGGACACCAGCTATTGCGGCTTCGTCACCACCGCGCTCCCGTGAAGTCATCATAACGCGTACGGGATGAAGGATGTATGGGTTGCCACCTTTGTCGCTCTGCCCAGCGTGTGCTTCCGCGGCGATAGCGATGGCGCGTTCCAACGTGCTCAATTGAAGCTTCCTTTCTGTATGGCAGGGAAGAGTGAGGAGCGGTTTTATAGATCCTGAAGCTTCGTGCCCGTAGGGATGTTCCTCTCAGTCGGCTCCTCAGCCAGGCGCGCATCGGATAGCGCGGAGGAAAAGCGGAGCCCCGAATAAAATCTAATTAGCGCGAACATGCTTCGCTCCTGCAGTATTGAGTAGTCGTACGTATACCCTAGAGCTGCAGTCTGCGGATCTCGCATGATGGATGCGGCACTTGAAAGTAGTTCTCTGACTTCTCCAACAGTTGGGTGATCAAGAGATGTCTTTTTGCTCCGTTCTTCCCTAGTGGCAAGGATCGGATGAGCCGCGTACTTATTCCGGTAGTTTCTTATTTTCGGAAGTGCGCCATCCTTTTCTAGCTTCTTCTCAATATCTCTGAATGCACTGGGCAGGCCATCGATCGCAGAGGCACGTTCTTCTAGCGACGGGATAGAGACACCTAACTCATCGGGGGGTAGGGGCAGGTCCATGCTGTCCTTTAAAGCTTGCAGGACGCTCGGATGATCTAATGTGGTGCAAAGCGTGGGATGCTGAAACCTGCCGGATCAAATCTTTCCCAAATGCCGGCCGACTCAACGAGCAGCGTTGTCGCAATGAGTTGGAATATAGTGCTCGCGGCAATCCGCGATGCTGCATCGGTAGTTTGACCATGGAAGTCGAATTGAACTGCTGCTTTTAGATGATTTTCGAGGACCATGACGCCCCAAAGATACTGGTGTGTCCGAGGAAGGCGCGAGCGAGCGATAAAGATGCGCTCTTCAACGGTTAGGAAACTGAAATTGACAGGATCTGCAGCCACTGATTCCCCCGGGGTGCGGTGACGGCAAGTTATCGACCCGTATTCCCCGCTGGAAGAGGGTATGAGAATCCATTGTTCGTTCCCAGCTGATTATCTCACTCATGATGCACTCCAGTTCTCGCACGCACGATCCGTCTGGTGATGCCCGTTCCCTCTCGGTCTGGAGCAAGTTGGGAGGGCGGGAACAAGTGTTCATGCCCTGATGCGCTGCACTGCTCCAATGACGCCGTAACTGATGGGGTACGAGTGGCGTAACTCCATGGAGTATGCATCAGGAACCTCGTCTTATGCGTTTCCTGAACGAGGCAGCCTGTCACAGCTGGGTGGAGCGCGGCGCCCCGGCCTCCCGGGCCAGTCACACGAAAGGGACCGACTATGAGAAGCCTAGTTCTCGTTTTGGCTCTTGCGGCCACTCCCGCAGTTGCTCAGCCGGAGCGCGTTACGCTGCAGAGCCTTCACGTCCTTTGCTCGGCAGAGGCCACGGCCAGCCGCTTGAATGAGTTGCGCGGCAACAACAGCGCCTGGACGGCACAGGTCAAATCGGAAACTGCCCAGAAGCACTGTACGATCCTGCCGGCAGCAAGGAATGTGTGGGTGGAGGGTCGCTCCGGCGCGCTGACATGTGTCAGAGGGGATGACATACCCAGTTGCGGATGGACCGTGCTGAATGCGAGCTGACAGCTTCACGGGCCGGGGGAGAACGCATCAATCTCCCTCGCGTCCTCTGTTGGGGTGAAGCTCATTGTATCGATTGGGGCGTCGGACGGGCCGGCAGGGCTAAGGTTCCTTAGTCTGTTTCACGGCCATCGGAATTTTGAGCTTCCGGCTCTGATAGCGTCGAGAACCACTCCGCGTAGGGTGTGTTCATGACCATATGCTGAAGTAGTTGGAACTTAATCTGACAGACGGTGTCGATTGGCTGAGGCATGAGCCGAGGCTGGGCGCGGAGTGGACGGGGTGCGCAGCGCCCGGCCTCGGCGTTCACAAGGAACACCGTCATGACCAACGAGCAGAAGATCATCCGGGCCAAGGTCGGCCTGCTGGAACTGGCCAAGCAGCTTGGCAATGTCAGCCAGGCCTGCCACATGATGGGCTACTCGCGCGACAGCTTCTACCGCTTCAAGGAGCTCTACGAGACCGGCGGCGAGATGGCCCTGCAGGAACTGACCCGGCGCAAGCCGCTCCTGGCCAACCGCACGCCAGCCGAGGTGGAGGCCGTCATCGTCGATCTGTCCTTGGAGTTGCCGGCTTTCGGCCAGATCCGCATCGCGAACGATGTGCGCAAGCGCGGCCACTCGATCTCACCCGCCGGCGTACGCGGGGTCTGGCAGCGGCATGATCTCGAGACCATGAAGAAGCGGCTCAAGGCGCTCGAGGCGAAGGTCGCGCAGGAGGGCCTGATCCTGACCGAGAGCCAGTTAGCTGCCCTGGAGAAGGCCAAGACCGAGAAGGAGGCGCATGGCGAGTTCGAGAGCGAATGCCCCGGTTATTGCGGCGGCCAGGACACCTTCTACGTCGGCAACATGAAAGGGGTCGGACGCATCTACCAGCAGACCTTCCTCGACACGTACACCAAGGTAGCGTTCGCCAAGCTCTATGATCGCAAGACACCGATCACGGCCGCTGACCTCATCAACGATCGGGTCCTGCCCTTCTTTGATGCCTACGAGGTGAAGCTGTGTCGCGTGCTCACTGATCGCGGCACCGAGTATTGTGGCAACCCCGAGCACCATGAATACGAGCTTTATCTGGCGGTCGAGGATGTGGATCATTCCAGGACCAAGACGAAAAGCCCGCAGACGAATGGCATCGTTGAGCGCTTTCACAAGACGGTGCTGGACGAGTTCTACCGTGTAGCATTCCGCAAGAAGATCTACGGCTCAATTGCCGAACTGCAGAACGATCTCGATGCCTGGGTACGGAGTTATAATGAGGAACGGACGCACCAGGGGCGGTGGTGCTTCGGCAAAACGCCGATGCAAACCTTTCTGGATGCCGTGCCGCTCGCGAAGGAGAAAATGATTGCAGCCTGATCCTCTCGGACAGGCTCGACCCGATCACTCTCTGACGCCAACTGTCTGATCAAATGCCGACTACTACACATATGCCGATTGTAGTCTGGCGCTTCGTCGTCCCACCACACGGGCCCTCGTTCGCCAAGAGCGATCTTCGCGGCCTGGACCCGCATCCGCGCTGCTCGTGTAGCCTCCGGTTCGCCTTTGGCGTCACGGACGGCGCAGCGCGCAGCCATCAACTCATTGATGCGACTCTGTTTTGCAGCCGGATCCAGGGCGGGATTGCTCATGCGCCAGAGCCGTCCCTTGACGACGAAGTAACGACCATCTGGTGTGCGGGGATAGCGATCAGGCGCAGACACGGGGCCTGCTCACCAGCATTGAAGCGACGTGTCGGCTAGGGTGGAGCGTCCAGGCATTATCAGATCCAGTCCCTTACTATGGGCCATGGCACAAGGGGGTGAAGGGAAGGTTGCAATGAATCGAGCTCTAACGCTTCAGACGCATGATATTGGCGCGAACCCTGCGTCGATAGCCTTTCACCACTTTATGCGCCGTTCCGCCGGTCGCTATCGTCATAGTGGCTTCGTTCAAGGCGGCCATCTTCTCCGTCACCATCCGAAGGTTCTCTGCTGCCGATCCCCGCCCAAGCGCTATTTGTGACATGCGCGTCCATACAACGCTCTGAGCCTCAAGCCCAAGCATTGTGGCCTCGACGCTCAGCCGCAACCAAGTGGAAAACATCTGCAAACTCGCATTCCTGTGCCTGATTGAAAATACACGAGCACTGAGATTGATCCCGAATGTAATCGCCGAAATGAAGCGGAGGGAGGTAGAACTTCCGCAGTCACGGGGCTGGCGAACTTCTACGTGGCCAACTTAAAGGGCAGTTAGGTACCTGCAGTGAAATCTGAGAGTGTAAGCGTCCTAGGTGTCTCTTAAGTTCGGATATCGCCACGAGTGAGCTTGCACTCCACCCAGTTTCGCCTTCATATCGGTCGAACTGGGGCACTGCGATGGCAAGACAGCATTCGACACCACTGATCATATCCAGCGACAGAAAGAGCGTCGCCGCCGCGAGCCTGCTCGAGCTTGGCGTCGGCGGCCATGGTATGACGGAAGGGGAAGTCCAAGATCTTGTCCACCGGTTCCCTTCCTGCCTTCCCATCGCAGAAATCGATCCCCTGTTCGCTAATCCTGTGCCGGTCTGCCGTGAGCTTTCAACGCCGGCTGGCCCAATTGATAATTTTATGATCACGCCGACTGGTTTGCCTGTTCTCGTAGAATGTAAGCTGTGGCGCAATCCAGAAGGTAGGCGGGAGGTCGTCGGACAGATCCTTGACTATGCTAAGGAGTTGGCACGCTGGACTTCGTCTGACCTCCAGCGGGAAGCCGGGCGGCGGAATGGCGTCGACGGAAATGTGCTGCTCGACCTTGTGCGTGCGGCTGGTCACGAAGTGGACGAGATCGGTTTCAATGATGCGCTTACCCTCAACCTGAGGCGCGGACGGTTCCTGCTTCTAATCGTAGGTGATGGTATCCGTGTTGGAGTGGAGACAATCGCCGAATATCTTCAGGGCCATTCTGGTTTGCACTTCACTCTCGGCCTCGTCGAATTGCCCGTTTACCAGCTTGCGGATGGCGCCCGCATCGTTGTGCCTCGCGTGCTTGCGAAGACGCAGACATTGGTCAGGAGCGTCATCGAGGTTCCCGAGGGTTTCGTTCTGGCAGAAGGAGAGGAGGAGGAAGAAACCAGCCCTAGCTTGCTCGAGACGCCGGAGAAGCGCGCTGGCCGCGAGCGGCGGAATGCAATTCGGCAAGGGTTCTGGAAGGACTTTCTAGCCGGTCTCCATCTTGACGACCCAGACCAGATGCGCCCCCCGGCCTCGCTAGGCGGACACATAGTCTTCAAATTTGGAGCACCAGGGGGGTCGAGCTGGCTGACGGTCTACCGCGATATGCGCGCTAATCGCGTCGGCATCTTCCTGTCCTCCAACCGAAACTCGGTGGGGGAACGAGCCTCGAAAGCATTGGCTGCGCACGCAGATGAGCTGGCGGATGAGCTCGGCCGCGAGGTAACGATTGATTTCGACCGCGAACGACCAGTAGTTGAGCAGGTATACAGCGTACAAGACCTTGAAGACCCTGAGGACCGGGCCCGGGCGATCGCTTGGCTTCAGGAGCGTACAAACGCATTCATAAATGCGCTCCGCCCACGAATTCGCTCTGCACTACGAGACCTGGCGGAAGAGTAAAACGCTACAGGTCGAGTACCCGACTGGGGGCTTGGCGCATAAGTGCTATCTATATGCTCAGAAATGGCGGGACTGGGCCAGGAGCCGGAAGTGAGTGATACGGAAGATTTGCTGGCAATCGCGACTGAAATTGCAAACCTGGAGCCTAAGTTCTTCCAGTCTCTAGGAGGGCCGCGATTTGTTCGGCCTGATGATGAGCGCCGGGTCTCAGCCTTGGTCGTTGAGGCTACCGCCATCATGAAAGAGCATCTTGGCCCTCTGAATGACTTTAGCTTTGCGATCGCAGACGCAGCCAGAATGAATGATGTTGGTGATATCGAGCAGCAGATCCGTGCAGCTGCCCGTCACATCAAGCGGAAAGAAAGGAGTGAAAGGCTGGCTCCGACCCCAATCCCACTATCAGGATCTATTCCTCACCACGCTCCGTACGTATCCCCTTTGCGGATAGCTGAGATTGAGGCGCTAAAAGGTGGTGGATGGGATTTTGCGAAGCTGGCTCGGCTTTGCAACGAACTCAACGTCGCTCACTCCAGCGACTGCTATTTTGCAACGGCGATGCTGATCCGAGCGATCACAGACCATGTTCCGCCTGTGTTTGGAATGACGTCCTTCACGCAGGTTGCTTCCAACTATAGCGGCTCCCAATCTTTCAAGAAGTCGATGCAGCATTTGCAAGGATCACTTCGTAATATCGCTGACGGGATACTGCACGAGCAGATCAGGTCAAAAGAGTCACTGCCGTCTCCGCAGCAGGTCGATTTTCGGCAGGATTTGGATCGTCTTATGGGCGAGATTGTTCGGATCACGAGCCAAGTCTAATGGCGAAAGGCCCATTACTTGGCCGCAAGCTACTCATCTGCGCAGCTTCTCTCCGAAGGATTGGGTATGTTGCTGCGCAGTGGGCGGTGCTTGAGATCGAGATAGACTCGACACTCGAAATTTTGCTTGCTCACCCCAATGGAGGCATCTGCTCCCAGAGACGATGCGTTAGTTGTTCGACCGGCGAGCTCTGCTCTTAAAGCAACGTGTGGTATTCGATCCAGCTATGTGTTTCACATCCGGGAAGGTCCCGTTTTCGCACTAAGACGACATGAGTCTGATGTCAGCTAACTTGAATAATGCGGACATTCACTCAGCAGGGATCCTCTGAGGCTGGATCGACCTGGTCTATCTCCGGTAGCCTCATAGATCAGCCATCGGACACCAAAGGAGCCTCACCGAAAGGTCGGTTTACAATCAGCAAGGCTTCCGGCGCAGCAAAAATCCGATTCCTCTGATAACCTGTCCTTTCTAGCAGGATCTTCGCGTCGATGAGTTGCTCGATGCCATTCGAGGCGGCTGGAAACGAGATGCCAAGCAGGCGGGCAAGACGGTTCACTGTCAGCATGGGAAAATGCGGCAGCACTTGGAGCGCACGAGCCGCAGCCGACCCAGCCCGAAACTGACGTCTGCGTCTCCAGGTCGCCTCAAGTTCCAGCAGGGCCTTGCGTGTAACCATCAATTCGTTGGCCGTGCCAATGACGGCATCCGCCATAAAACGAACCATTGCCGACCAGTCGAGGCGTTGCTGCGCTGCCTTCAAGGCCTCGTAGTAATCATGCCTATGCGCTTCGATATACGCGGAAAGGTAGAGGGGGACATGACCCTCGGCCGCCATCATCAGCGACAGAAGAAGTCGTCCGACCCTGCCGTTGCCGTCGCGGAAGGGATGCACCGCCTCGAAATGGGCGTGCGCGATTGCCATGCGCACCAGGAGCGGTTGATCCGCAACGTGGGATCCGCCGCTCCGCATGTAGGACAAAGTCTCCGCAAGACATGGCGCGACATCCTCGGGAGGCGTCGGATTGTAGGTCGAGTAAGTGATATCTCTGCCCGATCCGATCCAAACGACAGCGTCTCTCAGGCATCCTGGTGTATCGCGATAGCCGGGAACACGTTGCACTACAGCCCGGTGAAGATCCAGCACGAGATCGATGGTGAATACGTCGGGACCTGTCGTTTGGGCGCGCGGCAGAACGGTATCTAAGGCACCGGCGTAGTCACGCACCTGCGCCGCAGTACCTCGAGCTTCCTCGTCGGTCATCTCGCCCGCTAGGAGCAATTCGTCGAGCGTGCTCCGGATTCCTTCGATCGCGGAACTGCTGATCGCCTCCTGGCGTGCGAGAACACGGCTGATGATGTACGGGTCATGCCTTTCGGCGGCGAGCCCATCGAGCCTGGCGATCGCTTCCACGGCTTGGTAATGCCGGCGACCCGTTTCGCCCTGAGGAATAAAGCTGTCAGGCGGGGGCAGAGGCACAACGCCGTAGTGACGGGTATAAGGCTCAGGATAGCGCTTAAGCCGCTCTTGGACTGCAGGCGTGAGATCTTCGCGTTTCATCGAACAACGTTCAATTAGGCACCAAAGAAAGCGATCTTATTAAAGGTTATCCCTATACCTCAGATAAAGCTTCGGCTCCACAGCTCATATTGGCGGTTCCCGCAGGGTGAGATGCTCGGAGCGAGGGGAGAGCCATTGGATTGTCGCTCCCGGTCTCGGTGGCCCAGTCTGGCGCCTCCAAGCGCCAGGCGTGACAGCCGAATGGTCTCCATCAACGAAAATTCCGCGCGGTCACCTTAATGACAGCCTCATCGGGTTCGGCCTTCGCCTTTAGCTGTTGAGTGGCTTCGCGGGGACCGCTGCGAACCCAGTCCCATGTCCCGGTCTTTGCTTCGTCTCCACGTCCGCTGCGCAGACGAAGGTCGCTGTCGCGATCGGCGACCGAGCGCAAGAGATCGGACAGGTCGAGAAAATGCTCGGCGATCAGGTGAGTGACGCCGCCCTCGCGTTGAAGCTGTCCACGGCAGCCGATCATGCGGGAGGACAGAATCAGCCGGCGATGCTTCTCGAAGACCGCTGACCAGATCACGAGATTGGCGACGTCGGTCTCGTCCTCGATGGTCATAAAGGTCACGCCCTTGGCCGAGCCAGGTTTCTGACGCACGAGGACCAGGCCCGCTGCCGTCACCCATTGTCCGTCCCGGACGCGCTGAAGATCGGCGCAGGATCGGATCCGGCGCTCGGTCAGCTCCTGGCGCAGGAAGGACACGGGATGCCGGCGCAGCGACAAGCCGATGGAACGATAATCTTCCACGACCTCGCGCCCCTCCGTCATGGGCACGAGATCCACAGAAGGCTCGATGATCTCGGGCCGAATGGCATGATTCTGTTCGTTTGCGGCCGCAAACAGCGGCAGGACTTCGTCCGCCAAGCCTTCGATGGTCCAGAGCGCCTTCCGGCGATCGTCACGGAGAGATCCGAAGGCGTCGCTCTCAGCGAGACGTTTAAGCGTCGATGCCGGAAGCCCGGCACGCCGCTGGAGATCTTCAATGGAGGTCTAGGGCTGCTCCACCCGGGCAATCGGGATCATGGCGGCATCCGTATTGGAAAGGCCATGCACCATCCTGAGACCGAGCCGGACAGCAAACCGTTGCGGATTCTGGGTTGGCTCCAGAGTACAGTCCCAGCGCGAGTGGTTGACGTCGACGGGGCGTACCTCGATGCCGTGAGCCTGGGCATCCCGCACCAATTGGGCGGGCGCATAAAAGCCCATGGGTTGCGCGTTCAGAATGGCGCAGCAGAACACATCCGGATGGTGGCATTTCAGCCAGGACGAGGCATAGGCGATCTTGGCGAAGCTCGCGGCGTGGCTCTCCGGGAAGCCATAAGAGCCGAAGCCCTCGAGCTGCTTGAAGGTGCGCTCGGCAAAGTCGGCATCGTAGCCGCGCGCGGTCATGCCGGAAATCAGCTTGTCGCGGAACTTGGATACGCCGGCCGTCAGTTTGAACGTCGCCATGGCGCGCCGGAGCTGATCGGCTTCCGATGGCGTGAAGCCTGCGCACTCGATCGCCACGCGCATGGCCTGCTCCTGGAAGAGCGGCACGCCGAGCGTCTTCTTCAGAACGCGCTCGAGTTCGGGCCGTGGATATTCTGGTGCCTCTCGTCCTTCGCGGCGGCGCAGATAGGGATGCACCATATCGCCCTGGATCGGACCGGGACGGACGATCGCGACCTGGATGACGATGTCGTAAAAAGTCTTCGGCTTCATGCGCGGCAGCATCGCCATCTGGGCGCGACTCTCGATCTGGAACGTGCCAACCGTATCGGCCTTCTGGATCATGGCGTAGGTCAGTGACTGGCCAGCCACCATCTCGGCGGTGATGCCCGTGATCCGGGTGATTTCAGGGCTGATAGGAACCGACGGTTCCCGTAGTTTACTGAAGGTGCCGATGATATCGCCGACACGGCCCTTGTCGTCGTAGACGAATGCGACCATGCCCAGTTCGATGATTTCATCTTTGGTGTGGTCCAGGCCTGTTGTCTCGGTATCGACGATGACGCCAATTCGTTCGTTCTCATTGAGGAGACGTGGAGAGGCGATCGGCCGTGGCTTCAATCTGCGGAGTATTCGGTACTCGCCCGTTGCCGCAAGAATTTGCGCTGCGGCTTCAAAATCGGCAGCCTTGAGGCGCAGGGCCTTACGCCCTTCGTTATGAGATGTATCCCCCGGTGGCTGGACACGGATCGCCTCGGAGCCTTGATCTCCTAAAAAAAGGTCTGCCTGCTCCTGCACTCTTCGATCTCCAGGCCCTTAGTTTATGAACCCTAAGGTTCTTGAGATCGATGTTACACACCTGCTGATCGCTAACAGGTTAACTCGAGGAGAGCGGATCAGAACAATCTGGCCTCAGCTTAAAAGCCTGAGTTTTTCATCAGATAACCGAGTGTGGCTCCTACCACGCTAGCGAGGATAATGCTGGCTAGTGCAAGGTTCCTCTGCCTTCTATGACGAGCCATGACGGCTTCAAACTGGGCGTCAAAGCTGCTCGTTGTATAACCGTCGTCATGGTCTTCAGCAGACATCTGATCCTTCCAAATGCTCTTAGATAGGGCTGTGTTATTTGTCGCCATTATTAAAGGTTGTCGATGTGAATTAAAATGAATTGTTGTCTACAACATATATCGAAAGTCTCTGGGAAGCTTGAGGTTAACTGAATGCTCGGACTGTCCTGATGAAAGGCGTGCTCCAGAAATAAGGACGCAAGTATCAGGGCGCTTGTCTCAGAAGACTGGAATGGATCCAGCCCCAGGGTTGCGCGTCACCGACTCGGGCCCAAGCGCCTTGTCGCTCGAATACTTTCAGACGTGTTCCGACTGGAACAACACGTACGGAAGTCGTCGAGCGATCCGGACCTGTGCGAACATTCGCGGCCTGAACCGTCGCGAATTGCTGTTGCTGTAAGCCTGCTGGAGTCGGCTGGGCAATGACGGGGCCGTCAGCCGGAGAGCCAGGCGCCATAGGCGTTACCGATGGTGCTTGCGCTGGCAGTTGAGCCGGCGTGACAGGGTTCCCCTGTTGAACGGACGAAGCAACGGGCAGACTCTCTGAAGCGGTTAAGTTCGCTTTTGCCTCAGGTCGGTCTGTCTCGCCCCCCATTAGCAGAAACGGTGCACAGATAGCAGCAATAGCAAGCGCAGTGACCTCGTGCGCTCCGCCGACCAAAGGGAGTGCTGGAAGGCTCGCGGATATGTCGTCTATTTCCGAACTCATCTCGGTTTGCTCCCGTGGGGCCGGGAGAGGGCGCGCTGCCTGACGACGTAACTCGGCTTGCAGCCTCTGGAAGGCTGCACCGAACGCGAGAGCTGCTTCGCAATTGCTGACCTGATAGGCCTCGGCAATGCCAGTCGGCGTTGAGAACCGGAGTTCTCCATACCGCACGATCGGGATTTGGTAGTTATCTTTAAAGCGGCGGTCTGGAGATCCGTCGCGATTTGACTTGGCCCAAGCGTACCCCGTAATTTGGCTATCGCCAGGCACGCTCTCGCTTTCGATGAAGGCAATTGGCTCGACGTCTAACCGGAGCTCCCTCAGATCAACGAGGGCATAGTCTGTTTCTCCCTTCGCACGCATGAGCATGAAGCCAGGAAAAATATCCAGATCACCGCCATTCGCGTTCTGAAAGCGCAAGCCTTTTTGGGAGCCCGCTACAATTCCATCCATCACCGAAGTCAATTGAACGGGCCGGCGGGTGACGGCTGTCGACGCCGCCGAGCGCTCTCTCACCCGATCAACCCCGACGGACGAGGTGACATCCCATATGCGATGTGAGCGGGAGAGTGATACGTGGGCGGATTCGAGCGCAAACTGCGCTGCGAGCGTCTCAGCATCCATATCGAATGTCACCCGAATCTGACTGACGGCTAAGGCCTCGGCGACCTTGATCGCTTCGTTCTCCGCCTCCTTGAAGGCAGCTTGCGCCTTCGGGATCGCCTTCTTCAGGATCAGTCGTAGCGGGAACTGCTCGCGTCGCCGCAATTTTCGCCAGGCTTTCCGCCGACTAGCCAGTGCAGCCTCGAAATCGGGAGTGAGAGCAGCCTTTTGCGCTGAGGCCTCATTGATGAGCCGTTTGAGGCCTGCCAAATCCGGGCTGGTCAGCGCGGCGACTTCAGCGCTTCGGATCTCGCCGATAAGGGGCAAGTCTTCGGCGATGTCCAATGGTATCGGGTTGAAGCTGGGCTGGGGAACAGAGGCCTCTGGTGGGCTATCGGGCCGCGGGCGGGGCTTGGAAGACAACTGGTGTCGGTAAGAAAGACCGGTTCCAGGAAGGCCTATGGTTACGGAGCTCCCGCGTGAGCCGAAATTGAGCGTTGCTCCAGGGCCACCTACGCTGACGCTCATGCCCGACTTGCTCAAGTTCAGGCGGACACCAGGGAATACGCGAACGGACTTACGAAATCTGAACGGCAAGACACTTCTCTCTTCCACGACTTTTGCGTGTATCGTCTCCAGAAAGCTGGATCCTGACAAGATGCCGTAGGGGAAGTCGCCGTGGATTTGAGAGATCCCGAACGTTAATTTTTGTGCCTGTCGCTTCTATTTACAATTGCGGCTCGACCTGGAATTAATATCTTTATATCTCACGCTCACTGCACTCTATCCATGACGCATGGACACCTCGCCAAATCCCAGCTTGCCGGACTCGATGCGAATGAGCTCGTCCGTTACGCAGCCAAGAGAATAGACCTCGACTACCCTGACGATGCTGATCCGGCTCTCGACGCTATCCTCGAGCTTCAGGCCCGCGCGGATCAGAAGAGCTTGGATGTCTGCATCGAACTATGTCGCCGCGAATCCGCACGGGACAAGCGCGTCGGCGCGATCGTACTAGGCCAATTCGGCTACACCTCTGAAGACCGGCGCAACGTCTTCAGGAACGAACGGTACGCCTGTCTGGCAGCTTTGCTTGAAGCTGAGTTGACCGGTCCGTCAGACCCGAAGGTCCTGAGTGACATCTGCTATGCTCTGGGATGGCTGCATGATCCGCGAGTCATTCCACTGGTCTTGCCTCTCCGCAGCCACCCCGACACCGAGGTCCGGCGGGGCGTACGGCATGCGCTTGAGGGACATGACGTCCCAGAAGCCATCGAAGGGCTGATAGAGCTCTCGGGAGATCCGGAACCGATCGTGAGAGACTGGGCCACTTTCAGCCTGGCCCAGCAGATCGATACAGACACCTCCGCTATCCGCGAGGCCCTCTACCAGAGGCTCACCGATCCTGATGAGGGTACGAGGGCCGAAGCGATGATGGGCATGTGCCGGCGGAAGGATCCCCGTGTCATTCCGGCTCTGATCGAGGTCCTGACTTTAGGTGAGTTCACAGGCCTTATGCTTGATGCGGCCATGGAAATGGCCGACCCGAAGCTCTGCTCCGCACTGCAGGCTGCCCACAAGCACGCCTTGGAACGTGGATCTCAATCCGTCATGGACGAGTTGCAAGCAGCCATGGAGAGCTGTCGTTGCCGGAGCGGCGCTTAGTCATCGAACATAGCATCGTCATCAGCCTTCATCTCCGGTCGGGCGAGGAAGCGCTCCGCTCCCTTCAATACGGCCTGGACGCGCCTTAATTCATCTTCGGATCCCGAATAAGCTGCTGCCGCGAGGTGGGCCTCGCTGGCGCTTTTCAGGTCTGACAGATCGTAAAGCGCCTCATCTGGTCGTTCGTGCATAGAATAGTGCCGACCTGTCTCGGAGACTGAATAGGCAAGGAGGCCCTTTGTGAGCTTTGCGAGACAAGCCGGATCTGACGCGATGCCTGCTTTGATCCATTCGCGCGGTTTCTCTGGGCCGCTGAGATGGCCCCAAGCCCGGACGATGTTCCAGTAGAACGGCGCGTTGCTCAACGCTCCTGACCCAGCAGCGCCCTCAATCATTTCCAAGAGCTTTTCCCCGAGCTCCTTGAATCCATCCTCGCTGATGCGCACGGCGTGTGTCGTTCCCTCGGCCGGCAGCTTCCCGAGCTCGCGGGCGCGGTCGACGAAGATCTCCGCACAGACGGTCACGGAGGCCGCCCTGTTAAAGGCTTCAAGCAGATTCGCCGTCGCCTTTTCCGGCCCCCAGGCTTCCAGGATGCTTTGCACCAGGAAAGAGAAGTTTGCTCTGGGAGACAGCATCAGCATGCCGCCGCTCCAGTCGATCCGTAAGACGTCCTCGCCGACTCGCAACAGCGCGTCGAGCATCTCCTGGGTTGGCTCTGCTGCGTCACGGCCTAAGAACCGGTACCGAATTTCCTCCAGCAGGGAGCCGATGAGCGGCCTCTGATGATTGCTGCCCTTGCCGATGTATCCCAAGAAGGTGGAAACCAGGAACTCCTCGTCGTCCATCCTCGCAATCATCGTATCGATAACCGATTTCGGAACGGCATCCGGCGATGGAAACAGGCTGAAATACGCATCATATCCAGTCTGGTGCGCGATACCGCCCCTGTTGACGATCTCAAAGTAGTTCTCGTGCTCACCATAGGCATCTCGGCCACGGATGATTTCCGCGCGTGTGGGGAACAGGGTGCAGAGGACATCGACAATCTGGTCGCGCGTCTCAGGCGGAAGCGAGTTGCGCAGGTCCTCTCCCACCTTATTCTTTGCCTTATCCTGCGCCAGGACAAAGCGCCCCTCGGAAAACAAGAAGTCTCTGTTCTGGCGGACCCATTCGAATGCCTGGTTGTCAAACAGGCGTAGCCCTTCCATGCCGAGAAGATCCTGCGGGTCGATCTCACCTTCCAAAGCGGGCCACGAGAACTTGACCGCGTTAGCGAGGCGGGAAACGTCTCGGGGATACCGGATCCAGCGCGCGATACCGTTTTGCACCAAATACTGCCACCGCGTCGTGTTCGGAATCAGGCCGAGCATGAAGGCGAGTTCCGCATCGAGGATCGACAGCAGGGCCTGCTTGGACGGGCGGGGCAATTCCAACTCGTGCTGCACGATCTTCTCGGCGAAGGCGGGCTCTGACCTCTCCTGGGAAGATATCCCGTCGAGGGCTTGCCATACGATCGTCCGGTCGTAGGCGAGGAGATAGGTCACATTAGGAAGGCGGCCGACCGTCTTGACCATCTGCATGATTGACCGGATTTCCGGCTGATCGAGGCGGTCGATGTCGTCGATAATCACCAGGAAGCGCTTGTCCTTCTGTGCCAAGGAGGTTCGCAGTTGCTCATAGGCTGCTTGGAGGGACGGCTCCGCAAGCCAACGGTCTATCGCGCTGCTGAGAGACTTTTTCGCGATGGCGACGGCAGCCTTCGACGCCGTGCCCCCACTCGGATCCACGGTCACGCCGACCGTCGCGGCTGCGGTCAGAAGCGGGTCCGAGGCGTTCTTAAAGAAGCGAAGGAAGGGCTTCTTGAGCTTGGCCCAACGGCCCGGTGGCCCCGTGAGGCCTTCCGTCAGAACCTTGAAGAACGCACCAATGAGATCCTGATGGCCGGACACGATCCAAGGACGAAAATCGATGATCCTGAGCGCGGTGTTCGGTTCTTGGAGCTCCTGATTGTGCTTCTCAATGAACGCCTGGACGAAGTTGAGCGCCGTGGATTTGCCGCTGCCCCAAGCTCCCTGAAGTCCGATTACGTAGCCATTGCTCGCCTGATGGCCAATGATGACTTTCGCAAGGCGCTGCGCAAAGGGCCGGTATCCAAGCCTATCTTCAGTCCACGGGTTTTGCTTCGGCGTATCGTCGGAGAAGTGGTGCATCTTATTCATATTCGCGTCGAACTTCAGGAAATTCCTGGCGCAACTTGCTCAGGTGTTACCGCTTCATCTGGGAGAAACTGAGCAGCTCGACGCCTATGAGGTTATCGACGCAACTCTCGAGGGGGAGGGCAGAACTCTGAAGGATCCGTTGTAGAAAAGCCCGCCTCATTGGGTGAGGCGGGCTTTGGCTTTATTCGAGGCGCGCTATGGGGTGATTATGGCCATCCTTTGCGAGCGTCCTCAGAAGCTTTAGATACTGTTGGCTTACGAGCAGCCAGTGGTCGATCCGCAAGTATCGCACTTCAAGCAGGTCCCGTTTCGCACCAGCGTGAAGTTCGCGCATTCGGGGCAGGATTCGCCCACATAGCCCTTCATCTTGGCCTCGGCGCGCTTGTCCGCGATGGAGGGGACTGCGGGGGCGGTGAAGGCGAGCTTGGACATTTCGGCTTCGCCGACCGTCACTTCCTGCGCCGCGGGTTGGGCGAGCTCGCTCTTGAGAGCGTTCGCGCCGACCGTATTCGGACGTTGAACAATGCCTCCGCCGCTGGCGGCCCCGCCGGGGATGAGCATGAGGCGGTCCACGTTGCCGCGGGTGAAGCCGCGGGAGACGATTGTCGTGGCGGGCGCGGCTTCCGGGGCCTTCGACTGGGCTTCGCCCGTGCCGATGGTGGTGGGGCCGAGTTCCGACGGGTCCACATGGGCGAGGTCGTTGCGGGCGAGGTAGGACACCGCGAGCTCACGGAACACGTAGTCGAGGATCGACGTCGCGCTCTTGATGCGCTCGTTGCCCTGCACGAAGCCTGCCGGCTCGAAGCGCGTGAAGGTGAAGGCCTCCACATATTCCTCCAGCGGCACGCCGTATTGCAGGCCGAGCGAGATCGCGATGGCGAAGTTGTTCATCATCGCACGGAAGGCGGCGCCTTCCTTGTGCATGTCGATGAAGATCTCGCCGAGACGGCCATCGTCGTATTCGCCGGTACGCAAGTAAACTTTATGGCCACCGACGACGGCCTTCTGGGTGTAGCCCTTGCGACGGTCGGGCATCTTCTCGCGGTCGCGCATCGCGACCACGCGCTCGACGATCTTCTCGACGATCTTCTCCGAAACGTGGGCTGCTTTCGCCGCAGTTGGCATGGCGGTGAGCGCTTCCACCGCATCCTCGGAATCCTCTTCCTCATCGGCGATGAGCGCGGAGTTCAGCGGCTGCGAGAGCTTGGAGCCGTCGCGGTAGAGGGCGTTCGCCTTCAGCGCCAGCTTCCAGGAGAGCATGTAGGCGCTCTTGCAATCCTCGACGGTGGCGTCGTTGGGCATGTTGATGGTCTTGGAGATCGCGCCCGAGATGAAGGGCTGCGCCGCCGCCATCATGCGGATGTGGCTTTCCACCGAGAGATAGCGCTTGCCGATCTTGCCGCACGGGTTGGCGCAATCGAACACGGCGTAGTGCTCATTCTTAAGATGGGGTGCTCCCTCGAGGGTCATCGCGCCGCAGATGTGGATGTTGGCTGCTTCCACATCGGCCTTCGAGAAGCCGAGGAAGGAGAGGATGTCGAAGGACGGATCGTTGAGCTTTTCCGCCGGGACTTTGAGCGTGCCGGTCAGGAAGTCGTCGCCGAGCGTCCAGCGGTTGAAGACGAACTTGATGTCGAAGGCCGACTTCAAGCCCTTCTCGACAGCCTCGATCTTCTCATCCGTGAAGCCCTTCGAGCTAAGCGCGCCCGGGTTGATGGCGGGAGCCTGCTTCATGGAGCCGTGGCCGACAGCGTAAGCCTCGATCTCAGCGATCTCGGATTCGCGGTAGCCCAAGGTGCGCAAGGCATCCGGCACGGCGCGGTTGATGATCTTGAAATAGCCGCCGCCTGCGAGCTTCTTGAACTTCACGAGAGCGAAGTCGGGCTCGATGCCGGTGGTGTCGCAATCCATCACGAGGCCGATGGTGCCGGTGGGCGCGATCACGGTGGACTGGGCGTTGCGGTAGCCGTTCTTCTCGCCGAGTTGGAGCGCGAGGTCCCAGGCCTGCTTCGCATGGGCGACGAGGCTCTGGTCGGGGCAGGAGGCGTGATCGAGCGGAACCGGGTTGACCGAGAGACCCTCGTACCCTTGAGCCTCGCCATGCGCCGCGCGGCGGTGATTGCGGATCACGCGCAGCATGGACTTGGCGTTGGCCTTGTAGTTCGGGAACGGCCCAAGCTCGCCCGCCATCTCGGCGGAGGTGGCATAGGACACGCCGGTCATGATGGCGGTGAGAGCGCCGCCAAGCGCACGGCCCGCGTCGCTGTCATAGGACAGGCCCATGGTCATGAGCAGGCCGCCGATATTGGCATAGCCGAGGCCCAGCGTGCGGTACTCGTAGGAGAGCTGCGCGATTTCCTTGGACGGGAACTGCGCCATCATCACCGAGATTTCGAGCACCACCGTCCATAGACGGCAGGCATGCTCGAACGAGTCGGCGTCGAACTTGTGCGCGGCGCGGTCGAAGAACTGCAGCAGGTTGGCGGAGGCCAGGTTGCAGGCCGTGTCGTCCAGGAACATGTATTCCGAGCAGGGGTTCGACGCCCGGATGCGGCCACCGGCGGGGCTGGTGTGCCAATCGTTCATGGTGGTGTTGTAGTGCAGGCCGGGATCGGCGGACGCCCAGGCGGCGTGGCCGATCTGCTCCCACAGGTCGCGGGCCTTCAGGGTCTTGAGAACCTTGCCGTCCTTGCGGGCCTTGAGCTGCCAATCGGAATCGTTCTCGACGGCACGCAGGAATTCGTCCGTCAGTGAGACGGAGTTGTTGGAGTTCTGGCCGGAGACCGTGAGGTAGGCTTCCGAATCCCAGTCCGTGTCGTAGATCGGGAATTCGATGTCGGTGTAGCCCTGCTTGGCGAACTGGATGACGCGCTTGATGTAGTTGTCCGGGATCATGACCCGGCGCGCCATCTTGATTTCCTTCTTCAGAGCCGGGTTCTTCTCCGGATCGAAGCAGGCATCGCCTTCAGCCTCGCAGTTCACGCAGGCCTTCATGATGGCCTTGAGGTGCTTGTTGCCGAGCTTGGAGCCGGTGACGAGGGCAGCAACCTTCTGCTCCTCCTTCACCTTCCAGTCGATGTAGCTCTCGATATCCGGGTGATCGACATCGACCACGACCATCTTCGCCGCGCGGCGGGTGGTGCCGCCCGACTTGATCGCGCCCGCAGCACGGTCGCCGATCTTGAGGAAGGACATAAGGCCGCTTGAGCGTCCGCCGCCGGAAAGCTTCTCGCCCTCACCACGCAGGTTGGAGAAGTTCGAGCCGGTGCCCGAGCCGTATTTGAAGAGGCGCGCCTCGCGGACCCACAGGTCCATGATGCCGCCTTCATTCACCAGATCGTCCTCGACGCCCTGGATGAAGCAGGCATGCGGCTGCGGATGCTCGTAGGAAGACTTGGACTTGGTCAGCTTGCCGGTCTTGTAGTCCACATAATAGTGGCCCTGGCCGGGGCCATCGATGCCGTAGGCCCAGTGCAGGCCGGTGTTGAACCATTGCGGCGAGTTCGGCGCGACCATCTGGTTGGCGAGCATGAAGCACAGCTCGTCATAGAAAGCGCGGGCATCTTCTTCCGATGTGAAGTAGCCGCCCTTCCAGCCCCAATAGGTCCAGCAGCCGGCGAGGCGGTTGAACACCTGCTTGGAGGAGATCTCGGAACCGGTACGGCTGTCTTCCGGCAGCTTGGCGAGCTTTGCCTCGTCGGGAACCGAGCGCCACAGCCAGGAGGGGACGTCGTTCTCTTCGACCTTCTTCAGGTGAGCCGGAACGCCGGCCTTGCGGAAGTACTTCTGTGCGAGAACGTCGGACGCCACCTGGCTCCAGGTCTCCGGCACCTCGATGTTCTCGAGCTTGAAGACGATCGATCCGTCCGGATTGCGGATCTCGCTCGTCGCGAGCCGGAAGGAGAGGGAGGAATAGGGATCCTGGCCAAGTTTCGTATAGCGCCGCTCAATCCGCATCGGTCTTTATCCTAAGTGTGGAGACAAAAGTCTCCAGCGCCGCAAGCCGCGCCTGCAGCGGTAAGCCCCAAAAATTTTTCGATACCCCAACGACCCGTTTTGCGGATCGCTACACGCACCACGCCCGAGTTACGGTCTCCTTGGAGACGCCACAGCTCACGCGGCAAACAACTCGCCGCGGGCTCTTGAACGCTCACTTAGGGGAGATTTCGACCTCCCTTTCGGGTCGGTCGCCGGTCTCAGATCGGATCCCCGGCAAGCTAGTCGTGATGTGAGCCTTACGTCAAGAACTTGTGCCGAACGTTTCTGTTCCAACTATATGTAGTGGGCAATTGTTAACAATGTGGAAAAGTGGCTAAGCCTCAGAGACTCCTTTCAGAATCCAAATCGCACTTTCCGAATGGCCAAGTTTGGCCGGCTCAGTTTTGCGTTTTTGCACCCCATAAGAGGCGCTAAATGTTGTGCCGGCGCATCAATTTCCCATAGGGAAACCATGTCGGCTAAAAAAGTCCGCTCGGAAGCCAAAATCCAGTGAATCCGGGAAAATCGCCTCAGAATCGCCCAAGTAGAATCGGCGGAGAATCAGTTGCGGGTTCAAGGTTGGAAAAGCTGGACTTCGCGACGGGGGGAAGCCATATTCCGCACAAATTCAAGAACCCCTTCGGCGGTAGCGATGAAAACCTTTTTGGCTCAGTTCTTTACCTGGTGGAACGGACAGACCCTTGGCACGCGATTCTTCACTTGGCGCAAGGGACAGTTCGTCGGCCAGGACGAGTTCGGTAACACGTATTACCGCTACACCCAGGCCCAGGCCATCGACTCGAATGTGGGCGCTGAGCGCCGCTGGGTGGTCTATAATGGCAATATAGATGCCTCGCGGGTTCCTCCCGGCTGGCGCGCATGGCTGTGCCATAACGGCGACGTCCCCCCGAGCGAGGAAAACTACCAGCCGTACTCTTGGGAAAAGCCCTACGTGCCCAACATGACCGGCACACCCAACGCCTATCGTCCGCAGGGATCCCAGCTCGCGACCGGCCAGCGCCCGGCCGCCACGGGCGATTACGTGCCCTGGACGCCGGCCGAGTAAGGTTCTGGCGTCCTCACGCTCAAGTGGTTGACCCGGCGGGCAGATCAGAACTCAGCCGAGGCCATAGAGAATTCGCGCCCTGACCTGATCCACTGGCCGATCATAGGAAGTTTCCAGGAAGTATTCGAGCTGCCAGGCCTGGCTTCGCGCAGCCTGCCGACTCTCCGGCTTATCCCATGGCGGATAAACGCGGATGGCGCGTTTCCCGCCTTTGCCATTGCTTGAGAAGATGTCTCGTTGGCAGAGAACCGTTTTCGGCAATACAAATTGCCCGGACAGTCTGTCCGCGCGGCAGTGAATTACAACCACCTCGACCGGATCGGTTTTGTCGAAGGGCTGAATCGGACCGTTGCCGATCCTTTTCCATAAGGTGACGAACTGGCCGATCTTCGTGGGCGTAATCTTCGCGACGCGAAAGCGGGCAGGGAGGCCTCCCAGCTCAAACCTCGCCGCGCCGTATTCACGGCTTTCCGGTTCAAGCTCGATCTTCGAGTAAGTCAGCCCAAGCGGCGCGAAGACATGGTCCGCAGCGAATGTGAGGTCCTGAGGGATCGCCGCGTTGGATACATCCGGTTTCTGGGCCATCTGATGCAATCGCAGTCCTAGTTGATCTTGCTTTTCAGCCACTCGCCGATGACCCGGCCTGCTTCCGGATTATACTCGCTCTCCTTGCCATCCCGACGGATCGCGAAGCTCTCCGCCTGATCCTTCATGCGATAGAAGGAATGATCCATTCCGGCGATCTCCACGAAGGTCGCCGCGCCAGGGCGGGCGGCATTGATGGTGTCGAGAATCTCACGGTGTTCGTCCGCGCTCGTCAGGAAATCGGCGCTGCCATAGACCAGCAGGGTATCGGGCTTCAGCCGCGTCCACAGATCCGCGAAGTCGATGGCGGCGATCTGCTGGAGATAGGCATCGGAGGAGGGGATCTTCATTTCCTCGGCGCAGGCCGGACGCTTTTCCAGAATCTGCGCGCGGGGCGTCTTCTCAATAAGCAACTGATGCATGCACCATTGCTTGAGTTGCATCTGCGCGCCGATCTTGGCTGGTGACACGCTCTCCAGCTTGAGCTGGCGGCGGCGGTTGATGAGCTCGTATTCGAACCATGTGCTGCCCACGGTCGCGGCGGCGGCGATGCCGCGCACGGGCTCGCGCTCGGCGATCAGCGGGCCGACGATGCCGCCGATGCTGTGGCCGACGATGAAAACTTTCTCGGGATTCACATAGGCCTTCGTCTTCAGGTCCTTCAGGCCCGCGACGTAGCCCTCGACCTCGGTTTGCATGTCCACTTTGGCGCAGGCTTCGCCCTCGCTGTCGCCCATGCCGCTCTTCTCGACGCGCATGGTCACGAAGCCGTCGCGGCTCATGGATTCGATGAGCTGGCGATAGGGTGTCTCCCGGTCGAACGGGTAATCCATGCTGTAGCAGCCGATGCCGCCCACGAAGAGCACAGCGGGCTTGTGGCTATCCTGTTTCGGCTTGGTGATGATGGTGCGGCGGCGGACACCTGCAGCCTCGACCGTTTCGTAATACGTCTCGTGATTGGCCGAGGTTTCCGGCGGGAAGCCGATCAGGCCGACCTTCTGTTCCATGGGCTTACCGGCCCGCACCAGCGAGAGGTTGAGGCTGTCTCCGGCCCGTTTCTTGCGAATCGCCGCCGATACGTCCCCCGTGGAGCGGATCGTCTCGCCATCGAGCTTGAGTACGATGTCACGAGCCTGAAGTCCTGCTGCTTCCGCGGAGGAACCGGGAATTACCCGCTCAAGGATGATGCCTTCGCCCGCCGGCAGCTTGGCCTCGGTCCTCACGGCCTCTGGCACCGCAGCCATTCCGATTCCCATAAAGGCGCGGCGCGCCAGTTCGGCGCTCTCGGCGTTGGAAGCCAGTGTAAGCAGGAAGGAAGCGGCCAGTAGGGCGCGAGCAGAGAAGGGCATGAGTCAGATCCTTTATCGATGTTATTTTATCCGAAACTCGCCTGGCTGCTAAGCTTTGTTACGCATCGCCCTTTTTCCAACACGGTTGACGTGTTAACGCGGGGCGAGAACATGGAAGCGGCCGTGCGTGGCCGGGCCATGACAGCGTGGACCAGTGATCATGAAACTCGGGTGGACGCGGGCGGCTTTCGTGCTCGCATCGATCGTCGGCGGCATCTCGGCCGCCCAGGCGGACAGAATCAAGAATCCGACGGCGGTCTTCTCGGGGCTCGACAAGATCACCGGGCGTATCGTCTCGTTCGAGGTGAAGGTCGATGAGACCGTGCAGTTCGGCGCCCTTCAGATGACGCCGCGCGTGTGCTTCACCAAGCCGCCGACGGAAACGCCTGACACCACTTCCTTCGTCGAGGTGGAGGAGCCTGGCGCCGAGGGCGAGGGCAAAAAGGTCTTCTCCGGCTGGCTCTTCGCCGCGAGCCCGGGCCTGCATGGCATCCAGCACCCGGTCTACGATATCTGGCTCGTGGACTGCAAAGGTGGGACGGAAGTGATCGCCGAGCCCAAGGAAGTGGTCGAGCCGCCTCCGCCCATCGAGCAGGACGCAGCCCGTACGCCTCCCGCCGCGCCGCGTTCCGGCGGCATCATGGCTCCAGCCGAGGGCGCTCAGCGCGCTCCTGCGCCGCCCGCCGTCCAGAGCGCGCCGTTACAGCAGCCTGCACGCCGCCTGCAGACGAGAGAAGCGCCGCTCGTCAATACCGATCGCTAGAGAATCGGCCCCAAAAGTGGACCCACTTTTGGGGCTAATCCGATGCTCCACTCTACAGATAGCGCATCGTTCGATGCGCTGAGTTCAGAGAGCGGCGAGCACTTCCTCGCCGCTCACCACCTGTCCGCGCGGCCAGACGTTCCAATCGCCCTCCCGCTCAAGAGCCTCGCGCAGCATCTGCTTGTATTCGCGGCGGGGCACCTCGACCGCTCCGAACTGTGAGAGATGCGAGGTCACGAACTGCGTATCGAGCAGGCTGAAGCCGCCGCGCTTGAGACGCGCAACCAGATGGACCAACGCAATCTTCGAAGCGTCCCGCTCCCGGTGAAACATGCTTTCGCCGAAGAAGGCTCCCCTCAGACGCACGCCATAAAGTCCGCCGACGAGCTGCCCATCCCTATACACCTCGACCGTGTGACAGAAGCCCTTGTCGAACAATTGGCCGTAAAGGTCTCGGATGCGGCTGTTGATCCAAGTCTTCTCACGGTCGGCTCCAGGCGCGGCGCAGCCGGCGATCACTGCATCGAAATCGCGGTCCACGTGTACGGTGAATTCCTCGGCCCGGATCGTGCGGGCGAGCCGTTTGGGCAGGTGAAAGCTGTCGAGCGGGATGATGCCCCGCTCCCTGGGCTCGACCCAGAACAGGGAGGGATCGTCGGCGTCCTCCGCCATCGGGAAAATCCCCGCGGCATAGGCCTTCAGCAGGATCTCGGGCGTGATGGTGATGGTATCGTCGGGAGACAGGGTCATATACTCGCAGATCCGGCCGGGGGATCATGCCATAGATAGACACCACTGCGCCGGAAGTCAGACCGGCGTGAAATAGATTTTTGCGAGTTCACCGAGGGACGAGCTTATTCTCGGCGATGACAATAACGCCTCGCCCGGAATCAGCTTCCCCCCGCTGCGACAGTCCTGATCTTGATTTCGTTCTTGTTGCGCGAATAGATCTTCCTCTCGGGAGCGATGCGGGGAACCTCCACATTGGTGCCCTCGAGATAGTCCAGCATCTTCTCCGGGTCATCGAGCGGAATGTCCGGCTTCTGCTCAAGATGCCGTGGCAGATCATAAGCCCACCATTTGCTTTGCAGGAGCCTGTCGATGAGAGGCTGGTCGAAGCGATACTTGACGACCTTGGCCGGATTGCCGACGGCAATTGCATAAGCGGGAATGTCCTTCGCAACCACCGCGCCTGCCCCGATGATCGCCCCGGTTCCGATTGTCACACCGGGAAGAATGATCACGTGCGAGCCGATCCAGACATCGTGCCCGATACAGGTTCGCTTGTCATAGCTGCTGAAGGTGAGGGGCGGGGTATACTTGCGGCTTGCCGAATAGAGATTCGTATAAGGGAAGGGGTGGGAGGAGAGCCAATTCTTAGGGTGGGCGCTTCCGCGCATGTTCACGTTATCGCCGATGGAGCAGTAACGCCCGATCGTGGCGTGCTGGATCTCGACCTTGGGAGAAATGTAGGAATAAGCCCCGATTTCGACATCCGTCAGCCGGCTGGAGCGGAAGATCTTGACAGGCACCTCCCAAACCAGGCTGCCGCCGATCGTTCCATCGAGATCGAGCCCATGCTTGAGAAGGATGGTCCGCAACCCTTCCTTCGATGTCGCCTGCTTAGTCGCACTCATCGCTCTTGGCCCCCGGGAGATGCCAGAGCGATACTACATATTGTTACTGTGGACTACCTGCCTTGTGTTGCAGGCCACGTCCCATGAAGGGCGCGGCCTGCGACTGGTCGTTGCCTAGGCGCTTTCGTCCCCAAGCCCGCCCGTCTTCAGGAAATTCTCCAACCAGTGAATGTCGTACTGGCCGTTCTGAATGTCGGGGTTGCGCACGAGGGTTCGGAAGAGCGGGAGCGTCGTGTCCACGCCGTCCACCACGAACTCGTCGAGCGCGCGGCGCAGGCGCATCAGGCACTCGTTACGGGTGCGGCCATGCACGATGAGCTTGCCCACGAGAGAGTCGTAATGCGGCGGGATGCGGTAGCCCTGATAGGCCGCCGAATCGACGCGGACGCCGAGACCGCCCGGCGGGTGGAAGTAGCTGATCGTGCCGGGCGAGGGGCGGAAGGTTGAGGGATGCTCGGCATTCACGCGGCACTCGATGGCATGGCCTTCGATCTTGATGTCTTCCTGCTTCACGGAGAGCGGATGACCGGCAGCCACGCGGATCTGCTCGTTCACCAGGTCGATGCCGGTGATCATTTCCGTGACCGGGTGCTCCACCTGGATGCGGGTGTTCATCTCGATGAAATAGAACTCGCCGTCCTCGTAGAGGAATTCGATAGTGCCGGCGCCCGCGTATTTCAGGTCCTGCATGGCTTTCGCCACAACGCCGCCGATGCGCTCGCGCATTTCGACGTTGAGAGCCGGCGAGGGGCCTTCTTCCCAAACCTTCTGGTGGCGGCGCTGGAGCGAGCAGTCGCGCTCGCCCAGATGGATCGCGTTGCCCTTGCCGTCGCCGAGCACCTGGATCTCGATGTGGCGCGGCTTCTCGAGATATTTCTCGATATAGACGGCATCGTCGCCGAAGGCGGCCTTGGCCTCGGTCTTGGCGGTCTGGAGCGCGTGAACGAGGTCTTCCTCGGTGCGCGCGACCTTCATGCCGCGACCGCCGCCGCCTGCTGCCGCCTTGATGATGACGGGATAGCCGATCTGCTTGGCGACTTTCTTGGCCTCGCCCTCGTCGGAGATTTCTCCCTCGGAGCCCGGCACGCAGGGGATGCCCAGACGCTTCGCTGTGCGCTTCGCCTCGATCTTGTCGCCCATGATGCGGATGTGTTCCGCCTTGGGTCCGATGAAGGCGATGCGGTGATGCTCCAGCACCTCGGCAAAGCGGGCATTCTCGGAGAGGAAGCCGTAGCCGGGGTGGATGGCGTCCGCGCCGGTGATCTCGCAAGCGGCGATCAGGGCCGGGATGTTGAGATAGCTGTCGCGGGCGGCCGGTGGGCCGATGCATACGCTCTCGTCGGCGAGGCGCACATGCATGGCATCCGCGTCGGCGGTGGAATGCACCGCGACGGTGGCAATGCCGAGCTCCTTCGCCGCACGCAGGATGCGCAGGGCGATCTCGCCTCGGTTGGCAATGAGGATCTTATCGAACATGTCGCGCCTTACTCGATGACGAGGAGGGGTTCGCCGTATTCAACAGGAGTTCCGTCTTCGACAAAGATGGCGGTCACGGTGCCCGCGCGGGGAGCGACGATCTCGTTGAAGGTCTTCATGGCCTCGACCAGGAGCACCTTGTCGCCGGCCTGAACCTTGGAGCCGATCTCGACGAAGTCCTTCGCCTCGGGCGAGGGCTTGCGGTAGGCGGTGCCGACCATTGGGGAGAGCACGGCGCCCGGATGGGGCGCGCCGGGCTTTGCACCAGCCGCAGAAGCCTCGGCGGCAGCCGGCGGAGGAGCGACCACGGCGGGCGGCGCATAGGCTGCGGGAGCCGCCGTAGGAACCTGTATGGCTGCCTGGATCGTGCGGGCCACGCGGATGCGAAGATCGCCCTTCTCCACTTCGATCTCACTGAGATCCGTATCGGCGATCATGTTCGCCAGCTCCCGGACGAGATCGGGATCGAAAGGGGTATCCTTGGCCATGGGGCTCACCTCTTATTTTGAGGAACTAGTGCTGCGATGGTTTGGCTTGCCGAGCCCGCTCAACCATGACGCGGTGAACCGCCTCCAGGCCGAGCAGGTAGCTCATGGCCCCGAAGCCGGCGATGACGCCGACGGAAACGGGAGCGATGAGCGAGCGATGACGAAAGCTTTCGCGAGCATGAACATTGGAAATGTGAATCTCGACCGTTGGCGCGCCGCTGCCGGAAATGGCATCGCGCAGGGCGATCGAGGTGTGGGTATAGGCGCCGGCATTGATGACGATGCCCGCACCTTGCGCTCCCGCCTCCTGGATCCAGTCGACCAGATGTCCCTCGTGGTTGGACTGGCGGAAGGTGATCGCCGCCCCCAGGGTCTCAGCCTTCTCGCGAACGAGCTTCTCGATGTCCGACAGCGTCGTGCTGCCGTATACCTGAGGCTCTCTGCGGCCGAGCAGATTGAGGTTGGGTCCATTGAGGACGTGGACGTTGATCATCGCGAAAGGAGCGTTCCTTGAAGCCCCGCCAGGCGGAGCCGAGACGCCCTCTTAGCCAAAAGGCGAGCATGGGGAAAGGGGAAAAGCGGGACTTTCCCAAGGCTTGAGCGGGTTTCCGTAGGGGGAAGGGGCCAAATCCGGTTCTTGAGCCGCTGTGTGCGCCCTCTGTCATTCCGGGGCTGCGTAGCAGAGCCCGGAACCCATAACCATTACGCTCCAAGAAGAAGCGTTGCCATGCGAACAGCTTAATTCTGCACTTTCGGTGTTTATGGGTTCCGGGCTCGGCTCTGCGAGCCGCCCCGGAATGACAAAAGGTGTGTTAGCCGCAGCTCGCCTTGCCGCAGGAGCGGACGTTGTCCACGGTCTGCTTAAGAGGCTCCGCGCCGACGGCGCCGGGGATCACCGTTTCGCCGATGATGAAGGCGGGAGTGCCGGTGAGGTTCAGCTTATCGCCGAGCGCCATGTTTTCCTGAAGGGCGTTGCGGACGTCTGCGCCTTCCATATCCTTCTGCAGCTTGGCCAAGTCGACGCCCAAATCCTTGGCGACAGCCATGGCGCGCTCGCCATTGACCCGGCCACGGCTTTCCAGAAGCTTGACGTGGTAATTCATCATCTTGTCGCCCTGAAGCTGCTTGCCCACGGCAAGCGCCACGCGGCTCGCCTCGACCGAGTCGGGTCCGAGAACGGGGAAGTCCTTCAGCACCACGCGAAGCTTGGGGTCGCTCTTCATGAGGGTCTGCACGTCGGCGAGCGCCTTTTTGCAGTAACCGCAATTGTAGTCGAAGAATTCGACCAGGGTGACGTCACCCGACGGATTGCCCGCCACATAGGAATGCGGGGCGTTCAGCAGGGATTGCTTGGTTTCCTGCACGGCGCCCGCCTGGGCCACCTGCTGCGCTTCTGCCTGGCGCTTTTCGAGTTCCGCGATCACCTCGGTCAGAACCTCCGGGTTCTTCATGAGGTAGTCCTTCACGACTTCGCCGATGGCCTGCTTTTGCTGATCGGTGAAGACATTGCTCTGGGCCTGAGCGGCGGGCGCGAGCGCCAACGCGCCGATCAGGGCCACGGCCTTGCCGATTTGGGGAAGCGAGAAGCGCATGTCGGTCCTTTTTCGGAATAGTCTTTAGGGCTTGGCCCCTGGTGATGGGGCTGCCCACGCCTGAAATCATAAGTGGCGTGAGTTAGCGTTTTGTGGAGTGTGGCGTCAAATCACGCCTTTGTTTTGTTCGCTCCCGTTGTCATTCCGGGGCTCCGCTGCGCGGCCCCGGAATGACAGAACCGTCTTGAGACACATCGTTCGACGGGCTACGAACTTAACCATGACAAAATCATCCGCCGATCTCCAATTGCCCGCCATCGCCCGCCGCATGGAGCGGGTCTCGTCCTTCCTGGCCATGGACGTGCTGAGCGCCGCGGCAGCCAAGGAGCGGCGAGGGGACAGCGTGATCCATATGGAGGTCGGCCAGCCCTCGGCTCCTGCGCCGAGGGCGGCCCGCGAGGCGGCCAAGGCCGCGCTCGATCTCGGGCGAATCGGCTACACTGAAGCCCTCGGCATTTCGGCCTTGAGAGAGCGGATCGCCCGCCATTACCGTGAGGCTTACGGGGTTTCCATCGCGCCGGAGCGGGTCGTCGTCACCACAGGCTCCTCGGCGGGCTTCGTGCTTGCCTTCCTGAGCCTCTTCGATGTGGGGCAGCGCGTCGCCATCACGGCGCCGGGCTATCCGGCCTATCGCAACATTCTGGAGGCCCTCGGCATCGAGCCGATCACGATCCCGCTCGCCAAGGCCGATGGCTGGATCATGACCGCGCAGGCCATCGAGAAGGCCCATGCTGAAAAACCACTCCATGGCATTCTGGCCATGAGCCCAGCGAACCCGTCCGGCACGATGATCGGGCAGAAAGCCTTGGCCGAACTCGGCGAGACCTGCCGCCGCCTCGGTCTCTGGTTCGTATCGGACGAGATCTATCACGGCCTGACCTACAGCGAAGCCGCCTCGACCGCGCTCGCCTCCGACGACGATGCCATCGTCATCAACTCGTTCTCCAAATATTACTGCATGACCGGCTGGCGCATCGGCTGGGTCGTGGTGCCCGAGCGCCTCGTGCGGCCCATCGAGCGGCTGGCGCAGAACCTTTACATTTCGCCGCCCTATCTCTCGCAGGTGGCGGCGCTTGCAGCTTTCGATGCCGGCGAAGAGCTTGAGGCCGTGAAAGCAGGCTATGCGCGAAACCGTGCGTATCTGCTGGAGGAATTGCCGAAAGCCGGTATTACCGAAATGCATCCGGTGGACGGCGCGTTCTACACCTACGCCGACATCGCCCGCTATACGAACGACTCCATCGGTTTCTGCAAGCGCATGCTCGAGGAAACCGGCGTCGCCGCAACACCCGGCCTCGATTTCGACCCCATCGAAGGCTCGCATTATATGCGCCTCTCCTTCGCCGGTTCGGAAAACGATTGCCGCGAGACGGTGCAGCGGCTGAAGGGATGGTTGCGGTAGGCCCCCTTCCATCATGACCGGGCTCGTTCCGGTCATGATGGAAGAGCGCGGCGCTTCAAGCCATCGAGATCACCTGCACAGGGCCGGTGATGACGTGGAGTTCGTAGATCGGTCGCGATGCGCTGAGAGCGACGACCTTAAAACGAAAAATGCCCGGTCGAAACCGGGCATTTTGCTATCCGTAATCTTACGATCCGCTCAGGACCGACTTGGCTTTCGACCACCAGCCGGCGCGCTTCGGGCGTTCCGGGTCGGGCGGGGTCAGCACGACGGCGACGGGTTCGGGCTCCGGGATCATCGGGCGCGGCTCCTCGGCCTTCTCGATGGGCTCGGGCACGGGCTTGGGCTGGATATGCTCCTGAGCAACCATGGGCTGAGCGGCTTCCTCACGCTCGCGCGCCGGAGCCGTAGACTGGCTCTCGTCGGAAGCGCCGACAGCCTCGGCGACGGCTTCGGTGACGGCCACGAAGCCTTCCTCGGAAGCGAATTCCTCGGCAGCCTCGTCACGGCCACGGCCACGGCCGCCGCGGCGGCCACGACGGCGGCGGCGGTTGCGGCCTTCACCTTCCGCGCCGGCCTCTGCCGCCTCGCTCTCTTCGCCGGAAGCTTCTCTCTCGGCGCCTTCCGATTCCTCGCCCTCGGCTGTTTCGTCTTCTGAGCCTTCTTCGCCCTGAGCAGCCTCGACGCCATTCTCACGGTCGCCGCGACCGCGACGGCGGCGGCGGCGGCGGCGGCGGCGTCCGCCGCCTTCGCCGCCTTCGCCGTCCTCATCGCGGCCTTCGCCTTCGGAAGCGCCGGTCTCTTCCGTGGTCTCGTCCTCGGCCTCGATCTCGACTTCATCCTCTTCCGGCTCGTCGACAGGCACGATGGCGTCGATCTGGATGCCGGTGGCGGCGGACTTGTGCTCGAGGCGAAGCGCAGGATCTCCACGATCGATGGCGTAGTTGATGGTGCCGGTGAGCGTGTCGTCCGCGACGATGGAGATCATCACGCCGAACCGGGTCTCCAGCTCGCGCAGGTGAATGCGCTTCTGGTTGAGGATGTAGAAGGCCGCCTCCGTCCGCGTGCGGACGACGAGGTTGTAGCCGGCATTCTTGATGAGAGTTTCCTCGATGGAGCGCAGCACGTGCAGCGCGACCGACGGCGTCGAGCGGACGACGCCCGTGCCGGCGCAGTGCGGGCAGGGGACGGAGGAGGATTCGAGCACGCCCGTGCGGATGCGCTGGCGCGACATTTCGAGCAGGCCGAAGGGCGAGATGCGGCCTACCTGGATGCGGGCGCGATCGTTCTTCAGGCACTCGTTGAGTTTCTTCTCGACGGCGCGGTTGTTGCGCTTCTCCTCCATGTCGATGAAGTCGATGACCACGAGGCCGGCAAGGTCGCGCAGGCGCAGCTGGCGCGCAACTTCCTCAGCCGCTTCGAGGTTCGTGCGAAGCGCCGTGTCCTCGATGTTGTGCTCACGGGTCGAGCGACCGGAGTTCACGTCGATGGAGACCAGTGCTTCCGTCGGATTGATGACGAGATAGCCGCCGGATTTCAGCGTCACGACGTTGGAGAACATCGCGTCGAGCTGGGCTTCGACGCCGTGCTTCGCGAAGAGCGGCTGCGGCTCGCGATAGGGCTGGACGATCTTGCTATGGCTCGGCATGAGCATGCGCATGAAGTCCTTGGCCTCACGGTAACCGTCGTCGCCGGAGACCATGATGTCGTCGATCTCCTTGTTGTAGAGATCGCGGATGGCGCGCTTGATGAGCGAGCCTTCCTCATAGACGAGCGCGGGAGCCGCCGAGCTGAGCGTCAGCTCGCGTACGCTCTCCCAGAGGCGCATGAGATATTCATAGTCGCGCTTGATCTCCGGCTTGGTGCGCGAGGCGCCCGCCGTGCGCAGGATGATGCCCATTCCCTCGGGCACCTCCAGCTCCTGGGCGATTTCCTTCAGGCGCTTGCGGTCGGCTGCGTTGGTGATCTTGCGGGAGATGCCGCCGCCACGGCCCGTGTTGGGCATGAGCACCGAATAGCGGCCGGCGAGCGACAGATAGGTGGTGAGAGCAGCGCCCTTGTTGCCGCGCTCTTCCTTCACGACCTGGACCAGCAGGATCTGGCGGCGCTTGATGACTTCCTGGATTTTGTACTGCTTACGCGGGGTGCGGCGCTGGGGAAGGTCTTCCATCGCGTCGCCGCCGCCGAGCTGTTCGACGTGATCCTCGTCCTCGCCTTCCTCGCCCTCGGCATGTTCGTCGTCGTTGTCTTCCTCGTCCTCTTCCTCGTCGCCTTCGGACTCGGAAGCCTCAGTGGGCTCTTCGAAAGACGCGACAGACTCAGCCTCGACGGCGAAAGCCGTGACCTCTTCGCTGCCCTCGGCAGCTTCGGTGGGCTCAGTGGATTCGATTTCGAAATCGCCTGCGGCGGCAATCAGGTCGATGGTCTCGTCGGTGCCCTCGACAGGAACCTGACCCTCGGTGCCTTCCGCGCCGGCTTCGGCCTCGGTGGAGACGACCGTATCGCCGGTAGGCTGGCGGCGCGGCGAGGAGCGGCGGCCGCGACGGTTGCGGCGGCGCTCTTCCTCGCGCTCTTCCTCGGCCTGGGCCTCGGCTTCGGCCTCAAGGAGGGCCTGACGGTCGGCGACCGGGATCTGATAGTAATCGGGATGAATTTCGCTGAAGGCGAGGAACCCGTGACGGTTTCCGCCGTATTCCACGAAGGCCGCCTGAAGCGACGGCTCTACGCGCGTGACTTTCGCGAGATAGATGTTCCCGCGCAACTGCTTCCGGTTAGCGGATTCAAAGTCGAATTCTTCGACCTTCTGTCCACGTACCACCACAACCCGGGTTTCTTCCGGGTGGGAGGCATCGATAAGCATCTTGTTTGCCATGTTGAACTCTCGACATGGCGATCGAGGGCAGGACCTGAGGCAGTGGCCGCAGTGAAGGCGGGTGGCCTCGCCGCAAGAGAAGGCGGCGGGCTGGAATTGCGTTCGGAGTGCTGTCGATCGCCATCGTGCGCCTTAGAGAAGCGCATTCTGGGTTGAAACGGGTCGGCATCGAGCCGGATGAGGTGGAGCGAGGGCGAGCGCGAAAAGAGACGCGCGCTTGGAACGGTGCCGTAACGAGAGTCAGTGCTGACTTCGTGTGCGCAACCATTCAAGACTGCCCTTTCTAAGGAACGATGAGCCGAATTGAGGTCCGGCCATCGGTAAAACAAGCGGCGATCTGTATCGCCTACTGAACCCTTCCTGGCGCCTGTCGAGGGTGACGGGGGTCCTTGGGGATCGGTCAATACAACCGTCTCCCCAGGTCCGCCGTCAGATTCGGCCATGCCGGACGGGGTCATAGATCATTACAGAGCGAATGGGGCATTTGGCAAGATGCCGAGGCAATGTGTCGTTAATGCAACAGAGTCTCGATAACGGCCTTCCTGTGGGAAAGCTTCATTAACCAAAGCCCGCCTATGAGATAGGAAGGAGGCCCCGGACTTCCAGCGATGAACTTGAAACCTCTCATACGCCTCCTCGGTGCATGTCTCCTGGCGACCTTCGTCGCTTCAGGCGCGGGCCGCGCGTGGGCCAATGCCCCAGAGGCGAAGTCAGCAGGACCAGCCATCGCGGCGGACGTATCCGTCGAGGTGGATGGCCCCAAGACGAGGTTCAGAATCACCCTGTCCAAGCCCGTAACGGCCGAAGCCTCCCTGATGGAGCGGCCCGACCGGCTCATCATCGATCTTCCCGAGGTCGCCTTCCATCTCCCGCCCGAATCGGGACGCCAGAAGGCGGGGCTGATCTCTTCCTATCGCTACGGCCTCTTCGCTCCCGGACGTTCCCGGGTTGTGATGGACCTGACCCAGCCCGCCGTGGTCTCCGGCTTGACCGTCGAGCCCAACATGGCGGGCGGCGCGGCCCTTCTGACCATCGAGCTGACCGGGACCGAGCGGGCCGATTTCCGCCGCGCCGCCACCGAGAGCGCGGCCAAGGCGGCGCAGAATCCGGTGCCCGAGATCCGTACTCAGGCCAAGGATGCACGGCCCTTGATCATGATCGATCCCGGCCATGGCGGCATCGACCCTGGTGCCGCGGCCTCGGGCTCTATCGTGGAGAAGGATCTCGTTCTCGCCTTCGCCCAGCGTCTCCAGAAGAGGCTGGAGACGGACGGTCGCTATAAAGTCATCATGACCCGCGACAAGGACGTGTTCATTTCCCTCGGCGACCGGGTCAAGACGGCCAGGGCCGCGCAGGCCGATCTCTTCATCTCCATCCACGCGGATTCGATTTCCGGTGGACAAGAGGTGAGGGGCCTCACCGTCTATATCGGAGCCGAACGCGCCTCCGATGCCGATTCAGCACGGCTGGCCGACCGCGAAAACAAGGCCGACGCGGTGGCGGGCATCGAATCCACGGAAGTGGCGGACGACGTATCCGACATTCTCGCGGATCTGACCCTTCGCGAGACGCGCGGTTTCTCTCACAGTTTCGCGACCCGCCTCGTGGGAGAGTTCGATTCCGTCGCCCGGCTTAACAAAAACCCGCACCGGCAGGCCCGCTTCCAAGTGCTGCGCGCCCATGATGTCCCCTCGGTTCTCGTGGAGCTGGGCTACCTGTCCAGCAAGCAGGATCTCGACCTGATCATGTCCGAGGAATGGCGGGGAAAGATGGTCTCGGCCATCGGCGTGGCCGTGGATCGCTTTTTTGCAACACGGTTCGCCAGACAGGGCTCTGCCGCAGTTTTACCATAGATAGAGTGTGGATACCCGTAGCGGGGGCGCGATTCCTCGGTTAACAGAGCGGGGCAGGCTGCCCCCGATAGTGTTGCCCGGTATCGGCTCAGGATCTGCATGAAGAGGTGCCGCAAGGCGCCGACAACGGAAACATTCTCGGATGCGTTTTGTCCTACGATTCTTCGGCTTCCTGTTCAGCATCGGAGCGATCTTCTTCCTGATCGGCGCCGTGGGGCTGGCCTATGGATTCTGGTTCTTCTCGAAGGACCTGCCGGATCACGCCCAGCTCGCCAATTACGAGCCGCCGGTGATGACGCGCGTCCACGCCTCGGACGGCAGCCTGATCGCGGAATATGCCCGCGAGCGGCGTCTCTACGTACCGATCCGTGCTGTGCCCAAGCTGGTGAAGGATGCCTTTCTCTCCGCTGAGGACAAGAATTTCTACAAGCATGTGGGCGTCGATCCGGAAGGTCTGGTCCGCGCCGTTGTGGTGAATCTCCGCTCGGGGGGCTCGCGTGAGCAGGGCGCGTCCACCATCACGCAGCAGGTGGCCAAGAACTTCCTCGTCGGCAACGAGCGCAGCTATGAACGCAAGATCCGCGAGGCGCTGATCGCGCTGCGCATCGAAACCACCTTCTCGAAGGACAAGATCCTCGAACTGTACCTGAACGAGATCTTTCTCGGCACCCTGACGCCCGGCCGCAACCTGCACGGCGTCGCTGCCGCGGCTCTCGATTATTTCGGCAAGTCGATCCAGGAACTGACCATCGCCGAGGCCGCCTATATCGCGGCCCTGCCGAAGGGCCCGAACAACTATCATCCCTTCCGCCAGCGTAAGGCCGCCATCGACCGCCGCAATTGGGTGATCGAGCGCATGGCCGTGAACGGCTATATCACGCAGGAAGCCGCCGAGGCGGCCAAGAACGAGCCCCTCAACGTCAAGCCGCGCGTTGTGTCTCCGAACAGCATTGCCTCCGGCTATTTCGCAGAGGGGGTGCGCCGCGACATCGCCGAGCGCTATGGCGAGGAAAGCCTCTATGAGGGCGGCCTTCTGATCCGCTCGACCCTCGACCCGAAGATGCAGGCCATGGCCCGCAAGGCGCTGGTCGATGGTCTCGTGCGCTTCGACGAGGCGCGCGGATGGCGCGGAGCCCAGCAGAAGATCGACCTGACCGGCCGCGAATGGGGCCTGGCGCTTGGCGAAGTTCAAACACTGGGCGACGTTCAGCCCTGGCGCCTAGCTGTCGTGCTGGAAGTCTCCGGTGGGCGCGCCCGCGTCGGCCTCCAGCCGCGCCGCGAGGCCTCCGGCCAGCAGGTTCGCGACCGCGAGACCGGCTTCGTGGGTGCCGATGGTGTGAAGTGGACCCGCCGCCCTGTGGAACGCGCCGTGTCCGTAGGCGATGTGGTCTATGTGGAGCCCATCGAGGGCAAGCAGGGCCAGTTCCGTCTGCGCCAATATCCCGAGATTTCCGGCGCCATCGTCGCCATGGATCCCAATACGGGCCGCGTGCACGCCATGGTCGGCGGCTTCTCCTATGACCAGAGCGAGTTCAACCGCGCCACGCAGGCCATGCGTCAGCCGGGTTCGTCGTTCAAGCCGCTGGTCTATGCCACGGCACTGGATAACGGCTACACCCCGTCGTCGCAGATCATGGACTCGGCCTTCGTACTCGACATGGGGCCGGGGCAGGCCGCCTGGGCGCCGTCCAACTACGACGGCAAGGCTGCGGGCCTGCGGACACTTCGCTACGGCATCGAGCATTCCAAGAACCTGATGACGGTGCGTCTCGCCAACGAGATCGGCATGCCTGCCGTCTCCGAATATTCCCGCCGGTTCGGCGTCTATGACGACCTGTTGCCGCTGCTCTCCATGTCGCTCGGCGCAGGCGAGACCACGGTCATGCGCATGACGGCAGCCTATTCCATGTTCGTGAACGGCGGGCGACGCATCAAGCCGACCCTGATCGACCAAATTCAGGATCGTAATGGCCGCTCCATCTACCGCCATGACGACCGCAAATGCACCTCCTGCGATGCGGGTAAGTGGGATGGCGGCGCGGCACCCAAGCTCACGGAAAACCGCGAGCAGGTGATCGATCCGCTCACCGCCTATCAGATCACGTCGATCCTGGAAGGCGTGGTCCAGCGCGGCACGGCGCAGTCGGTCAAGGCCGTCGGCAAGCCGCTTGCCGGCAAGACGGGCACGACCAACGACGCGAAGGACGTATGGTTCGTCGGCTTCTCGCCCGACCTAGCGGTCGGCGTGTTCCTCGGCTTCGACCAGCCGAAGTCGCTCGGCAACGCGGCTACCGCCGGCCAGTATGCTGCACCGGTCTTCCGCGACTTCATGCAGATGGCCCTGAAGGACAAGCCCGCCACGCCGTTCCGCGTACCCGCCGGCATCAAATTGATCAGGGTGAATGCTTCCACCGGCACCAGAGCCGGTAGCGAAGGAGGTGGCACGATCCTCGAGGCCTTTAAACCGGGCCAGTCCCCCCCCGCCTCTTACGCCCCCCCTGACGAGGACGCTGCACCTCAGGCGGAGTATGAGCCGGCCCCGCCGCCCGAACCCGCCCGCCGCGCGGTTGGCGTCGGCCCGACCGGATTGTATTGATCCACCCCTTGCGGTTCCCATATGAGCCGCATCTCGGAAATCTCATGATCGCTGCGGCGCATCGGCGCCGCAGCGATCATCGGTTTTGAGGAAGGCGCTGCTTTACACCATGAAGCGCGCCCCTTAAGACCGCCCAACCCAAGCACCGGACTCGAAAAGCACCACAATGCGCGCCGAAATCGAACACCTCGTAGAAGAGACCAAGCAGTCAGTCGGGCTGCTGAGGAGGCATCTTTGACTGGGATAATGCCCAGCGCCGCCTCGCCGAACTGAACGCCAACGCCGAAGACCCGAGCCTCTGGAACGATGCGGAGGCCGCGCAGAAGATCATGCGCGAGCGTACGACGCTCGAAGAGCAGATTTCCTCCATCAAGCGCATGGAGCAGGAGCTCGACGACGCCGCCACGCTGATCGAACTCGGCGAGATGGAAGAGGACGGGGGCACCATCCAGGAAGGCGAGGATGCCATCCGCGCCCTCCAAGAGGAGGCCGCCCGCCGTCAGGTCGAGACGCTTCTCTCGGGTGAGGCCGATGCCAACGACACTTATGTCGAAGTGCATTCAGGCGCCGGCGGCACGGAAAGCCAGGATTGGGCCAACATGCTTCAGCGCATGTATGCCCGCTGGGCCGAGCGTCGGAAGTACAAGGTCGAGCTTCTCGAAATCACCGATGGTGAAGAGGCCGGTATCAAGAGCGCTACGCTCCTGATCAAGGGTCACAACGCCTATGGCTGGCTCAAGACCGAGTCGGGCGTGCACCGCCTCGTGCGCATTTCGCCTTACGACTCCAATGCGCGCCGCCATACGAGCTTCGCGTCGGTGTGGGTTTATCCGGTAGTGGATGACCGCATCAATATCGAGATCAAGGAATCGGACTGCCGCATCGACACGTTCCGTTCGTCCGGCGCGGGCGGCCAGCACGTGAACACCACGGACTCGGCGGTGCGCATCACGCATATTCCGAGCGGCATCGTCGTGGCGTGTCAGCAGGAGCGTTCGCAGCACAAGAACCGCGCGACTGCCTGGAACATGCTGCGCGCCCGTCTCTACGAGGCGGAGCTGAAGAAGCGCGAGGAAAAGGCGAGTGCCGAAGCCGCTTCCAAGACGGATATCGGTTGGGGACACCAGATCCGCTCCTACGTGCTGCAGCCCTACCAGCTCGTGAAGGACCTGCGCACGGGTACTCAGTCCCAGACCCCGCAGGACGTACTCGACGGCGACATCGACCCCTTCATCGAAGCCTCTCTCGCTCAACGCGTCTATGGCGGCGGCGAGGATGTCGAGGACATCGATTAAAACGGAAAAGGCCCGCTCGTTAGAGCGGGCTTTTTTCTATTGCAGATGCGGAGATTCAGACGACGAGAATATCATCGGCGTAAATGCTCACCAATCCTGCGAATTTCGCGAAACGCACGGCCGCCAAGGGGCCGATGCCGTCAGGATCGTAGGAGAGAGAAAGCTCATCGTTGTTGTATATGACACGGTCTTTCGCATCTGTGGCAGCCGGACCTTTCACGAAGGCTTCATCGTGCAAACTGCCTTTTTCAATAGTGCTGAAAATGATTGCGGACAGGACGATCCTGTCTTCCGAGCTTTTGAAGTCCATGATCTGGTCGACATCGTCGACTCCATTGAACCAGGTGTCGAAAACGAATTGATCGTCGCCTGCGCCCCCTATCAAGGTGTCGCTTCCTGCGCCTCCTTGTAAGACGTCGTTGTCGTCTTCATCGAAGTACAGACTGACATCGTCGTCCCCGCCTTCCAGATAGTCATTGCCGGCTCCACCTTGCAGGTTGTCGTTGCCGTCACCACCGCGCAGAACGTCGTCACCGTTGTCACCATACTGGATATCATCACCATCATTGCCGCTGAGGGCATCATTGCCCGCGCCTCCGTACAGCGCGTCGTCCCCGTATCCTCCTCTGAGGACATCGTTGCCGATATCTCCGTAAAGGACATCGTCGCCGTCGCTGCCGCTCAGAAAATCGTCGCCGCTATCTCCATGGAGAATGTCGTCGCCCTCGTAGCCGTAGATCTTATCATCGCCACGACCGCCTTCGATGATGTCCTTGACGGCGACGCCGTGGATCACATCCGCTTTGCTTTTGCCTATCTGGGTCAGGGTTTGCTTGGCTTTGCTCCAACTCCACTTCGCGACCTGCTTTCCATCCTGAGACGGGCTACCGTAGAGAGCTTGGATTGCCTGGATGTCCAACGCGCCGAGGCCTATCGACGGCATTTTGATGTCGGCTCCTGTGTAGCTCATCACTGTGTGATTCACGTGATCCAGGTCCGTCTTCAACAATTGCTTGTTATAAGGCATTTTGTGGAAGGAGTGCTTGAGCCCGAGCGCGTGGCCGATCTCGTGCAGCATAACGTAGAGCTTGAACGCCGGATATTGCGCAATCTCGGTGCGATAACGTTCATTCATGTAGATATGGCCGCCCATATCATCCCGAAGCAGGCCTTCGTCCGACGTGTCACGGCTGAGCTTCGGAAATTCCGCCCGAGCGCTATGTTCTCCGAATTCCCAATCCCAGTGAAACTTCAGTTCTGCATCTTCTCCTTTGACCTCGAAGAATCGGATACCGGAGATATTTCCCCACATGTTCAAGGCTTGGCGCGCCATGCCCTTGTCTGCATTGCTGAATTTCTCTGATCCCCACCAAGTGCCACCAAATGTATAGGTGAGAAACACTGGCTGTTTATTATTCTTCAGAGAGGAAAGAGCATTCCAGCTCTGCCCTGAAAAAATAGCTTTATAATCAGGCATGGAAGTCTCAAAAATAAGATGCTCCTTATTCATTAAATGATATGACGTCTCAATTCAACTTGAGATGCCATTGGTCACAAGTTGCTACACGCACGTGTGCAACGGAAACGCGCTTATTCTTATAATAGGCTATTCATAGTCTACGAGCCGCCTCAAGCACTTCCTCAACGTGCCCCGGCACTTTCACCTTGTTCCAGATCCGGGCAATGTTGCCGTCACGGTCGATCAATACGGTGGTACGCTCGACGCCCATATACCTGCGGCCATACATGCTTTTTTCCACCCAGACGCCATAGGCATGGAGCATGGATTTTTCCTCGTCCGAGGCGAGGGGGAAATGCAGGTCATACTTGGCGCGGAACTTGTCGTGGCTTTTCAGGCTGTCGGGCGAGACGCCAATGACCTCTGTATCCGATGCGGCGAATTCCTGCCGCAGCGCCTGGAAATTCCGAGCTTCCAGCGTGCAGCCGCTGGTGTCGTCCTTCGGGTAAAAATAGAGCACGGCCTTTCTGCCCTTGAGGCTGTCGAGGGTAATCGCCTGGCCTCCCGTTGCGGGCAGGGAGAAGGCAGGGGCTTGTTTTCCAGGAGTTAGAGACATTGTTCGCCTTCCTTTTGGCGGAATGTATTGGTTGGAACCTCAATGTGCACGATGGGAAAGAAGCGGTAGGCGGGAAGCTCCCGGGACGTCTAAGGTCCACCCACTGATTCCCTCGCTATCGCGAAAGTACATCAACCCGGCTGCCTGACATCACAAGAATGAAGTTGCCATTCCGCACCAAACTGTCCCGGCGAGAACCGGCCAAGCGGAGCGCCCTACGCAGGGTGCTTCGGGGTGCGCTGTACGTGAAGCTTGGGCTCATCGTTTTCATTGGTGTGGCTTTCGGTCTGGTCTACCTGCGCCTGTCGGCCGCGCCCCTGAGCTTTGGACGCCTGCCGGAGCGAGTGGCAGAGTCGATTGCTGCCCGCATCGGCCCCGGCTGGGCCGTGACGTTGCGCAACACCGCCATCGAGCTGCAGGACGGAACGCCGGCCCTGCGTGCGAATGGGCTGGACATCCGCGCCCCTGGCGGCGAACTCGTCCTCCGCGCTCCCTATGCCCTAGTGAGCATTGATTTCCTGTCTCTGCTCACAGCCAACCTCCAGCCGAAATCCATCGAGGTGAGGGATCTGCAATTGCGGGTCCTGGTCAATCGGGACGGCTCGCTCGCCTTTTCACCGGTTCCCAGCAATGAGGAAGGACAGGGCGCGATACCTCCAGTTGTCAGGCCCACCCCCTCCACGGAGGCCGCCGCTTCGCTGTCAGTGAATATTGACGGACCTTCGCAGGTCTCGGGCACGGTCGGCTCTCTCTTCGATCTCGTGGTCGGCCCGCGCAGCATCCTGAGTTCCCTCGGCAGCGCCCGGCTGACCAATGCCAAGCTCGTCTTCATCGATGCTGATTTGCGCGAGCGGGCGAATTACCAGCGCTTGGACGCGACCTTCGACTGGACCGAGGACGGTGGGCGCCATTTCGCGGCAACCGTGATCGGCGATCAGGGGCCATGGCAGCTCAGCGGCGATGCCAGGACCGAGGGCAATGGGGCCTATCGAGCCATCGTCTCGGCAGATGCCGCGCCGATCCAGGATATCCTCCTGCTCAGCGGCATGTCGGACCTGCCCGCCGCGACCGATCTCGAGTTCTCGGGCCGCTTTGACGTGGCCTATGCCGATGGCCGCGTGACGGAGTTGAAAACTCGCCTCGAGAGCAATGCCGGCACGATCCAGATCGAGGACAAGGATACCTCGGCCCTGCCGGTGGAGCGCGCAACCATCGTGGCCGAATGGGATGAGAACAGGAAAACCCTCAACCTGCCGACGGTCGAAATGAGGGGCGGCGACACTCGCCTCAAACTCGAAGGGCGGCTTTCCGCTCCCACGGCAACCGATCCCTGGCGCCTGCGCCTGAGCGGGAAGGACATCGTGTGGGCAGGGGCAGCGCCCGGCGATGCGCTTGTTCAGGTCGCTAATGCCGAGGCGGACCTGTCCGGTCCTGACGGCCTCACGATCAATTCGTTGAAGCTGCGCGGTCCGGATCTTCACGTGGCTGCCAGCGGTGCTGTTGCCGCCGCCGCCGATCCCAAGGGCTTGAAGTTCGATGTGACGGCTTCGAAAACCAATATCCGCTCCGCTCTGCGGATCTGGCCGGAGGCGGTTGCCCCTCCCGTGCGGCGCTTCCTTGTCGACAACCTGAAGGGCGGACTTCTCGAAAGCTTCGACCTCAAGGTCGATATGAAGGGCAGCGATGTCGAGAAATCGATGTCGGGCGGGCCGATTGCGGATGAGTCGGTGAAGATCAACTTCGCGATCTCTCAAGGAATTCTCCAGGCCGCCGAGGGGCTTCCGCCGATCTCGCGCCTGAATGTGACCGGGCAGATTTCCGGCACCAAGGTCTCGCTTCGCGCGCCGACGGGCTATGTGGAGATGGCAGACGCCCATAACCTCAGCGCCTCGGAGGGGACCTTCGCCCTCGACAATTACTGGGACGACAATTCCCAGGCGCGCATAAACTTCCGGCTCAATGGTGGTGCTGACGGCGTGGGAGCATTGCTGCAATCCCCACTCGTGAAGGAATTGGCCGGTTTCGAGGTCGATCCAGCGACCATGAAGGGCAAGGCGGATCTGCGTGTCGGCATTGGCCTGCCCGTCGCCAACATTCCCGCTATCCAGGATCTTCCCATCAAGATTGCCGGAACCTTGAACGACCTCTCCATCGACAAGGTTTTCGGCAAGGACAAGCTCGAGGGCGCCAACCTCAACATCGCCTATGACAAGGGCGATCTGGCGATCAAAGGCGAGGGCAAGATCGGTGGAGGTCCTGCGACCATCGATGTGCAGAAGGGCCGCCAGGGCGGACAGGCCGTGGTGTCCTTCGCGATGGATGAGGCTGCGCGCTCCAAACGCGGCCTGTCCTTCGGCTCGCAGCTGACCGGCAGTGTCGCGATCAAGGCCACACTCCCGCTCGGACAATCCGCCCCGGCCGGTACTCTCGTCGAAGCCGATCTGGCGAAGGCCGGCGTTGATCAGCTGATCCCCGGTTGGACCAAGGCCGCAGGTCGCCCCGGCAAGGCCACCTTCACGATGATCGATACCCCGCAGGGCATGGAGATCCAGGATCTTCAGCTCGACAGCGGACCGGTTCAACTGCGCGGCACGGCGACCTTGTCCGGCGACGGCAATCTCGAAAAGGCCGACCTGGCCACGTTCAAGATCTCGCCCGGCGACGACATGCGCGCGCAGCTGGAACGCGCGAACGGCGCCTACAAGGTCACGATCAAAGGAAACACGGGCGATGCGCGCCCCTTCCTGAAGAGTTTCGGCGGTCAGTCTTCACCGTCGAACCGCAACGGCTCATCCTCCTCGAAGGATGTCGATCTCGATCTGAACCTCAACATTCTCACCGGCCACAACAACGAGGCGGTCACGAATGCATCGATCAAGGCCTCTATGCGCAAGGATGTGCTCCGCCAACTCGACATGAAGGGACGCCTCGGCGCCACGAACGTCATCGGGCGCACCGATGCGCAGGGGCGCACAGGTTCGGTCATCATCGTCCAGGCCGAGGATGCAGGCTCGCTCCTGCGCTTTACCGATACCTACCGGCGAATGGTTGGCGGCGATCTCATCCTGCACATGGCCACGGGCGAGGGGCCGCAGAGCGGCTTCGTGATGCTGCGCGATTTCGCTCTCGTGAATGAGCCCGCACTGCGCCGCATCATTCCGACACAAACGCAGGTCATCGCCGGACAGGATCGCGCGGGCAATTCGCAGGCGGTGCGGGTCGATGTCAACGAGATCACGTTCAGCAAAGCCCGAGTGGAATTCACCCGCGCGGCAGGCCGTATCGATTTCAAGGATGCGGCGATCTTCGGCAACCAGATAGGCTTCACCCTCGGCGGCTTCATCGATTATGCCCGCGACCGGATGGATATCTCCGGCACCTTCGTTCCCGCCTTCGGCTTGAATAACGCCTTCGCGCAAGTGCCGCTTTTCGGCCCTCTGCTCGGAGGTGGGCAATATGAGGGGCTTTTCGCGGTAAACTTCCGCGTCGGTGGACAGGCCAGCGCGCCGACGCTGACCGTCAATCCGCTCTCCGCCGTTGCGCCGGGGTTCCTGCGCAAACTCTTCGGAGTCGGAGGCGTGGAGCCGCCGCAGACGGATGCGGCGCCTGCGACGCCTGAGCGGTAGACCCGGGCTATGTGCAGAAAATAAAAATGGCCGGGACATGCCCGGCCATGACGCAAAGCTTCAGAGATTTTAAACAGCTCGCAGCAGCACGTGCTTCTTCTTGCCGAAGGACAGCTTGATCACGCCTTCCGCCGTCAGGTCCGACAGGCTTAATGTCCCGCGCTCGTCGGAGACGGTCTGGTCGTTGACTTTGAGGCCGCCGCTCTTCACCTGGCGCCGCGCCTCGCTGGAGGAGGGCACGAGCTTCGCGTAATCGGGGCCGAATGCGGTGAGGACGCCGAGGCCTTCAGCAAGCACGCTGGAGGCAATTTCGACGGTGGGCAGGCTCTCGGCGAGCGCGCCTTGCTCGAAAGTCTTCTGCGCGGTTTCTGCTGCCAGCTCTGCCGCCTCGCTGCCATGGAGCAGGGCGGTCGCTTCGGTCGCCAGCACCTTTTTTGCCTCGTTGATCTCGGCGCCCTGGAGAGAGCTGAGCTTGGAGATCGCGTCCATCGGCAGGATCGTGAAGAGCTTGAGGAAGCGGGGAACGTCCGCGTCTTCCGTGTTGCGCCAGAACTGCCAGTAATCGTAGGGGCTCAACATGTCGGCGTTGAGCCATACGGCGCCGGATGCGGTCTTGCCCATCTTCGCACCGGAAGCGGAGGTAAGCAGCGGGCAGGTGATGGCATAGAGCTGCGGCGTGCCCAGGCGGCGGCCGAGATCGATGCCGTTGACGATGTTGCCCCATTGGTCCGAGCCGCCCATCTGCAGCACGCAGCCGTATCGCTTGTTCAGCTCCACGAAATCGTAGGCCTGGAGGATCATGTAGTTGAATTCCAGGAAGGACAGCTCGTGTTCGCGCTCGAGCCGCATCTTCACGCTGTCGAAGGACAGCATGCGGTTGACCGAGAAGTGGCGGCCTACATCGCGCAGGAACTCGATGTAGTTGAGCTTGGTCAGCCACTCGGCGTTGTCGACCATCATGGCGTCGGCCTTGCCGTCGCCGAAAGAGATGAAGCGCGAGAACACGGTCCTGATGCTCTCCTTGTTGGCCTCGATCTGCTCGACGGTCAGGAGCTTGCGGCTCTCGTCCTTGCCGGAAGGATCGCCCACGCGCGTCGTGCCGCCGCCCATGAGCGTGATCGGCTTTCCTGCGCCTGTCTTCTGCAGCCAGTGCAGCATCATGATGGAGAGCAGATGGCCCACATGGAGCGACGGGCCGGTGCAGTCATAGCCGACATAGGTCGTGAGCCGCTTCTCAAACGCCGCGGCATCCACCCCCTCGAAATCGGAGGTCTGGTGGATGAAGCCCCGTTCGGTCAGAACCTTCAGGAAGTCGGATTTCGGCGCGCTCATCGCGTCTCTCTCATGGCTGTTGGTCACGTACGAGGGGGACCCTCTAACAGCTTCACCACAGGATTTCACGTGCTTTTGGCGACCCAAACGCGAAGTTTGGCCAATTGGAACCCGTGAGTGGGGTTGCTGAGCTATAGGATTATGAACCCACAGTTCGGCGTATTAAATTGACAAAGCTAGGCCGTTAACATTATTAATGTAATATTGTTAAATTGGAGGGCTCCCATGTCCTGGATTTCAGATGCTTTCCGCTCCGCTGGAGATTGGGTCGTAAATACAGTCCGGGATATCGCAGACGGAATCGGCGGTGCCCTCGATTCGGCTTGGAACTGGGTGTCCGATAATATTTCGGGGCTCCCGCTGCAATTCTTCTCTGCCATGGGGACTGCCTTCCCATCGTGGACCATCGGCGGTGCCAAGTATTTCGTGCCGAATCATGCCGACAGCGATGTCAATGCTTTGATGTCTGGCACCAAATGGGGCGGAGAGACTATAACCTACGCAATGCCGGACAGCCGCTCCGATTACTCGCTTATCAATCCGAGCGCAGATGGCTTCAAACGCCTATCAACGGGGAGCGAAGGTGCAGTCCGTGATATCATGGATGTGCTCGTTGCGGGCTATGTGAATAAGAATGTGGCCTATAGCGGCCGCGGTGACGCTAATATTCAGGTTGCCGGTTTTGAGCCCGGATCAGTGATCAACCGAAGCCATGGCTATTATCCAGGTGTGCCAGCTTATGGCGGTGAGACTTGGCTAACCAACGGTGAGGCCGCCAATGTCAAAAAGGGAAGCCATGACTACTTGCTGGTCATGCATGAACTCGGGCATTCTCTGGGCCTTAAGCATACTCATGATCACGCAGACAAGCTTCCTAAGATGTCGGGGGAGCGTGACAGCACCGAGTTTACGGTGATGTCCTATAACGAGACGGTAAATCGCCCGCAGTCGTTCATGCAGTACGATATTGCTGCCTTGCAGATGATGTATGGCGCGGACTTCACCACGAATAGTGGCAACACCACCTATAGCTGGAAGCAGGGATCGGGCGAGACCCGTGTGAATGGGATAAGCCAAGGGCAGACATCTAGCGAGACTATCTTCCTGACCCTATGGGACGGTGGCGGTATCGATACATACGATATGTCAGCGTTCTCCGATAATGCCGTAATCGATATAACCCCGGGCGGATCGTCCAGCTTCTCGAATGCACAACTGGCGAAAAAAGATTCGACGGGCGCAAAGGTGAAGGGGAACGTTTACAATGCGTTCCTGTACGGCGGAGACCTTCGTTCCTTGATCGAGAATGCCATCGGTGGCAGTGGGAACGACAGAATCATCGGTAACCAGGCTGCCAACGTGCTACAGGGCCGTGACGGTAACGACATTCTCGACAGCGGTGCCGGCAACGATACGCTTTATGGCGGCGCGGGCGATGACATCCTGTATGGTGGCGCGGGTGCCGATATCCTCGTCGGCGGCGCTGGCCTTGGTGACATGGCGGCCTATGCCGCGACCAATGGTCAGGGTGTGACAGTCAATCTGGCCAACCCGCAGTTCAACACCGGCGAGGCGAAGGGCGATACCTATGACGGCATCGAGAACATCGCCGGCACACAATATACCGACATCCTGACAGGCGATGCCAAGAACAACATCCTCTACGGGCTAGGCTCCGACGATATTCTGCGCGGCGGCCTGCTAGGCTCCGACGATATTCTGCGCGGCGGCCT
>NZ_JBFRFB010000012.1:0-147998 GCF_052114605.1 Microvirga sp. 2YAF29 | reverse complement strand
CCAGCGAGGCTGCTTCCCGCAGTACATCGACGGGGAAATGTTTCTTCTCGTCCCATTCGAGGGCGTGGGGGGCGAGATTGTCCGCAGCAAAAGCAAGGGCCATGTCGCGGACGGCAATCTGGTCTTCGGTCAAGGAGAACTGGGTCATGGCGCTAGATCGTCATAGCTCGGGGGTGTGGGGCAAGCATGACTTTCGATCTAGGGCAGCTGCCTCGGGGCGCCAGCCTTGAGCGCGGATCAGCCGTGGAGGTCCTTGATGACTTCGTCCTGTTCGGAGGCCGGCACGAAGGACCAGATTCTCGTCTGCTTTCCACTGGCCTCGTGCGCCTCCTGGAAACGGAAGGTCCCGACGTAGAAAAGCCCATCGAAATAGGCTGATTCCAGCAGTCCCGAATAATGCTGCCTGTCCCGAGGCCTCGTCAGCCCGGCTTTCAGCTTCGCCCGGTTGCCGAGATAGTTCTCGCCGTATTGATCGATCCTGAGAGGCGAAAGAGAGACAAGCTCCGCATCGAAGGTATCGGCAAGGACGAGCTTTCCGTCCTTCGTCCGGTAAAGATTGGCGGCAGAAAAGCCGCCGTGATCCTGTGTCAGGTCGGCGGTCACCCGCGAACCATCCGGCGCAGCAACAATCAGGCTTCGTTCGTACTCCACCTTCCCAAAAGGATCCTTGACCATCAGCTCAACGCTGACGGTTGCTCTCTCAGGCTCCAGCGTGACGCTCGCCAGAAAATCCGGCCCGAACATCCTGCGCTTCAGGTTAGGGCTGAACGAGACGACGCAGGAGGGCACGAGGATGATTAGGAGCGCGGGCACGCTCCACATCAGGATTTTGCGGAGAAGGGCCTGGGCCTTGCTTTGAGGTGGATGCAGATCGGGGGACAAGGGAGAGGCAGGCGCTGTGACCCAAATCACTTCATGGTCATCCGGGCTCTCATCGAGCAGAGCTGGGTCGGGGCGCTCAATCGTCATGGCTCGGGAGCTTAGCGCAAGCCGAGTTTGGGTCCAGAGCAGAGGCGGGGCGCAAAGGCTTTACCCAAATAGGGTATTCCTTATGGCCGTCGGCTAGGAAGCTTCTCAAGTTCTGCAGCTATGGCGAGTTCATAGAGGAACTGCCCGAAATACTCTCTAAATGGCGGACGTGGATTTTGTGCGTTAATGGGGCGTTTCGAGAGCTCAAGATGGCAGGGGCCCAGATATCCGTCTATCACTGAACCTTTGATTTCCTCTTCGCCCGAAGAAGCAAAAAATATGCGTTCTTCCTTATGGCTCAAAAGATTCTCGATGGTTTGCCGAGGTTCGCACTCTCCATCACACCAAGGAAGATAGATAACATTGGCATTGGATTGCCCGTCGCCTTTCTTCCACTCGGAAACCTTATAGGTGACAAGAAATCGGGCTTCATATGGGCTATCCGCACTCAGAACCTCTGCTGAAACAACGTGTCCTCTAAAAATCGACTTGGCCCCTCCGACCAACGCTGCTGCATTATTGCGCATTCTGGCGAGAGCAGCATCGATTGATGAATCGGGTTTTATGTAGGTCGGCTCTAGGCATTGCAACGCCTGGACGGGCAAAGCAAAAACCGCCGCTCCCAAGCTGAGAGCGGCGGCAAGAGACTTTCGCGAACGGGCTTTCAAGCCCAACTCACTTCATCGTCGGGATCGAGAACTCCGCGCCTTCCTTGATGCCGGACGGCCAGCGGGAGGTGACGGTCTTCGTCTTGGTGTAGAAGCGGATCGCGTCCGGGCCGTGCTGGTTGAGATCGCCGAAGCCGGAGGCCTTCCAGCCGCCGAAGGTGTAATAGGCCAGCGGCACCGGGATCGGCACGTTGATGCCGACCATGCCCACATTCACCTTGGCCGCGAAGTCGCGAGCCGCGTCGCCGTCGCGGGTATAGATCGCGACGCCGTTGCCGTATTCGTGGTCGGAGGGAAGGCGCAGCGCCTCGTCGTAGTTCTTGGCGCGCACCACCGAGAGCACGGGGCCGAAGATCTCTTCCTTGTAGATGCGCATGTCGGTGGTCACGTCGTCGAACAGGCAGCCGCCCATGTAGAAGCCGTTCTCGTAGCCCTGCATCTTGAAGTTACGGCCATCGACCACGAGCTTCGCGCCTTCCTTGACGCCGAGATCGACGTAGGAGCGCACCTTCTCCATGTGAGCCTTCGTGACCATCGGTCCGAAATCGGCGGACGGGTCGGTGGAAGGGCCGACTTTCAGGCTCTCGACGCGCGGGATCAGCTTGTCCATGAGCGCGTCGGCGGTCGCCTTGCCGACGGGGACGGCGACCGAGATCGCCATGCAGCGCTCGCCGGCCGAGCCGTAGCCCGCGCCGATCAGCGCGTCGGCGGCCTGGTCGAGATCCGCGTCGGGCATGATGATCATGTGGTTCTTCGCGCCGCCGAAGCACTGGGCGCGCTTGCCGTTGGCGGCGGCGCGGGAATAGACGTATTGCGCGATCGGCGAGGAGCCGACGAAGCCGACCGCCTTGATGTCCGGATCGTCGAGGATGCCGTCCACCGCTTCCTTGTCGCCGTTGACGACGTTGAGAATGCCGGCGGGCAGGCCAGCCTCGAGCATGAGCTCGGCGAGGCGCATCGGCACGCCGGGCGCGCGCTCGGACGGCTTGAGGATGAAGGCGTTGCCGCAGGCAATCGCCGGCGAGAGCTTCCACAGCGGGATCATGGCCGGGAAGTTGAAGGGCGTGATCCCCGCGACCACGCCGAGCGCCTGGCGCATCGAATACATGTCGATGCCGGGGCCCGCGCCCTCGGTGTACTCGCCCTTCATCATCTGCGGGATGCCGATGCAGTATTCGGCCACTTCCACGCCGCGCTGAATGTCGCCCTTGGCATCCACGATGGTCTTGCCGTGCTCGCGGGCGAGCAGCTCGGCGAGCGAGTCGTTCTCCTGGGCGATGAGTTCGAGAAACCGCATCATCACGCGGGCGCGGCGCTGCGGGTTGGTGGCGGCCCAGGCGGGCTGCGCGGCCTTGGCGTTCTCGACCGCCTGGCGCAGCTCTTCGCTGGAGGCCAGCGCGACGCGGCCGATGACCTCGCCGGTCATGGGCTGGAAGAATTCGGTGGTACGTCCCGACTTGCCCGGAACGTTCTTGCCGCCGATGAAATGTCCGACCTCGCGCATGGCGTCTCTCTCCTATTGGGGTTTTCTCGTCTGCCCCTCTTCTATCATTGTGAAAATCGCACTTCTATGGGGGAAAACAAAGCGGCGTTGTGCGAAAATGCCAATATGGTATGACCCTCCCCATGAGCGCTTTCGACTGGAACGATCTTCGCTTTTTCCTGGCCGTCGCCCGCGCCGGGCGGCTGACGGCGGCAGCAAGGCATCTGGAGGCCGATCATACCACCGTTTCCCGCCGCATCTCAGCGCTTGAGGCCACCCTCAAGGCGAAATTGTTCGAGCGCAAGCCGCAAGGCTATTCCCTGACCGAGCAGGGCGAGCGGCTCCTAGTGCATGCGGAAAACATGGAGAGCCAGGCGCTTGCGGTGGCAAGCGAGGTCGGCGGGGCGGATCTGGCACTCTCCGGCACCGTGCGCATCGGCGCGCCGGACGGCATCGGCACGTATTTTCTCGCCTCCGAACTCGGCGCGCTGGCCGAGCGTCACCCGGATCTCACCCTCCAGCTTGTTGCCCTGCCGCGCACCTTCTCGCTCTCCAAGCGCGAGGCCGATATCGCCATCACCCTGGAGCAGCCGACGGAAGGCCGGCTGGTCTCGCGAAAGCTCACCGATTACCGCCTCAGGCTCTATGCCTCGAAGGATTATCTCAAGCGGCATGGGCCTATTTCGAACGTGGAGGATCTCGCGGACAAGACGCTGGTCACCTATGTGGCGGATCTGATCTACAGCCCGGTGCTCGACTATTTCTCCGGACTCGAAAAGCTCACGCCCCGCCGGTTCGAATGCGCCAGCGTCGTTGCCCAGATGGAGGCGGTGAGGGCAGGCGTCGGCATCGGCATCCTGCACGATTACGCTTTGGGAAACTTTCCGGAGCTTCAGGTGGTGCTGCCGGAAATCACCTACATGCGCAGCTACTGGCTCGTGACCCATGCGGATGTGCGGTCCTTAAGGCGTGTGGAGGAGGTGTATTCCTTCATTCTCAGCCGCGTACGCGCCAATCGGGGATTGTTTGTCTAAGGGGTCGTTCACAAAAGGCACCGCGAGTTTCCCTCCCCCTTGTGGGGAGGGATTAAGGGCGGGGGTGCCAGCGCTACGTTCTGAAATGGTGGCGCTCACACCCCCACCTCCAACTCCTCCCCAGCGCAAGTCGGGTGTTCCCGACTTGCGCCAAACCAAAGATAAGTCTCGGGCGAGCCCGAGGCTTATGGGGGAGGAGAGTTCCAGCGCTTCACTTGCCTGCCGCTCAACCTGTGGCGCTGTGAGCGCTCAATCTATTCTTCATGGACTTCACGCCGCCCCTTGGAAGGTCTAAGTCAGGCAAATGCAAAAACCCACGGAGATCCCGATGCCCTCCAAGCTCGACCAATTGCGCGCCATGACGGTCGTCGTCGCCGATACGGGCGACCTCGACGCGGTGCGCCGCCTGAAGCCCCAGGATTGCACCACCAACCCGACCCTGCTCCTGAAGGCCGTCGAGACCCCGGCCTATGGCCATATCATCGAGGAGGCTATGGCTTGGGGCCGTAAGCAGAGCGGTTCCCGCGAAAGTGTGGTCGAGGCGATCTGCGACCGCCTCGCGGTGGCCTTCGGCGCCGAGCTTGCCGGCATCGTGCCGGGCCGCGTCTCGACGGAAGTGGATGCGGATCTTTCCTTCGACACCGAGGCGACGCTCGCCAAGGCGCGCGCCATCATCAAGGCCTATGCGGAACGTGGCATCGGGCGTGAGCAGATCCTGATCAAGATCGCCTCCACCTGGGAGGGCATCCGCGCGGCGGAGGTTCTGCAGAAGGAAGGTATCGACTGCAATCTCACGCTTCTGTTCGCCCAGGCGCAGGCACAGGCCTGCGCGGAAGCCGGCGTGTTTCTCATCTCGCCCTTCGTCGGCCGCATCCTCGACTGGCATGTGAAGGCGGGCGGTGGTCCCTATACGGGCGAGACCGATCCGGGCGTGCTCTCGGTGCGCAAGATCTACGCGTCCTACAAGGCGCAAGGCATCAAGACCGTTGTGATGGGCGCGTCCTTCCGCAATACGGCTGAGATCGAAGCGCTCGCCGGCTGCGACCGCCTCACCATCTCGCCCGCACTTCTCGATGAGCTGGCAAACGCGCAAGGCGACCTGCCGCGCAAGCTCTCAGCTGAGGGCGTCGAGAAGATCGCACCTCTGCCGCGCATGGACGAGAAGACCTTCCGCTTCGCGATGAACGAAGACGCCATGGCGACGGAAAAGCTCGCCGAGGGCATCCGTTCCTTCGTGAAGGATCTGCGCTCGCTGCGTGGCCTCGTGGAGAAGCGGTTGGACGAGGCGAAGGCGGCTTAAATTAAAGACATGTCATCCCGGATCGGCTGCGCCGTCCGGGATGACATTTGTGTCAGCGCGCCGTCACTTCTTGTTTTCGAACGCCTTCTCGCGGATCTGGCTCAGCGACATCGAAGGCGTGATCGCCTCAGGATCCAACAGGCAGTGCAGGATCGCGGGCTTGCCGGAGGCCAATGCGCGCTCCAACGCAGGCGCGAAATCTTCCGTGCGTTCCACGCGCTCGCCATGGCCGCCGAAGGCTTTTGCATAAGCGGCGAAATCCGGGTTCTTCAGTTCCGTGGCCGAAACGCGACCGGGATATTCGCGCTCCTGGTGCATGCGGATCGTGCCGTACATGCCGTTATCGAGCAGCACCACGATAACGGCCAGATCGTATTGCACGGCGGTCGCGAATTCCTGCCCGTTCATGAGGAAGTCGCCGTCGCCCGCGAACACCACCACAGTGCTCTCAGGCTGCACGCGCTTCGCGCCCACGGCCGCGGGAACGCCATAGCCCATGGAGCCGGAGGTGGGTGCAAGCTGCGTGCCGAAATGCTTGAAGGGCCAGAAGCGGTGGACCCAGGTGGCGAAGTTGCCCGCGCCGTTGCAGTAGATCGTGTCGGAGGGCATCACCTCGCGCAGGTGTGCCATAACCTCGCCCATCTGCAAATTGCCGGGAACTCGGACCTGAGCCGGGTTGCTCCAGACCAGATAATCCGAATGCGCCGTCTTCGTGCTCTCGCTCCACGGCAGCGATGCCGGAGGATGCACGCCTTCCAGCGCCGCCGTGAAGGCGACGGGCGATGCGTTGATGGCGAGATGTGGAGAATAGATGCGGCCAAGCTCGCTCGAATCCGGATGGATATGCACGAGCTTCTGCTGGGGTGCCGGAATATCGAGGAGCGTATAGCCCTGGCTCGGGATCTCGGAGAGACGCCCGCCGACGAGCAGGATGAGATCCGCTTCCTTGATGCGCGCCAGCAGCTTCGGGTTCACGCCGAGGCCGAGATCGCCGATGTAAGACGCGTGATCGGCGGGAAAGAGCATCTGGCGGCGGAAAGTGCAGGCGACGGGCAGTTCGAAACGCTCGGCGAAGCGCACGAATCGCTGCACCGCCACTTCCGACCAGCGGCTTCCGCCAAGCAGCGCCACGGGCTTTTTCGCGCCGTGCAAGAGCTTCTGCAACTCGGCCATCTGCGTGAGGCCGGGATGCGTCTCGATGACTTCGTATCGCGGAGCGTCGGCGACCGCCGCCATGTCCGTTAGCACGTCTTCCGGCAGCGCGATCACGACGGGGCCGGGGCGCCCCGATGTGGCGACGTGGAAAGCGCGGGAGATGATCTCGGGGAAACGCGCCGGATCGTCCACTTCCGTCGCCCATTTGGCGAGCGGGCCGAAAGCGGCGCGGTAATCGAGTTCCTGAAACGCCTCGCGCTCGCGCATGCCGCGCTCGATCTGGCCGACGAACAGGATCATCGGCGTCGAGTCCTGCTTCGCGATGTGGATGCCGGGCGAGGCATTGGTCGCACCCGGGCCACGGGTGACAAAGCAGATGCCGGGACGGCCCGTGAGCTTGCCGTAGGCTTCCGCCATCATCGCGGCGCCGCCTTCCTGGCGGCAGATGGTGACGTTGATCTTCGCATCATGCAGCGCATCGAGTGCCGCGAGATAACTCTCGCCCGGTACGCAGAAGATGTGATCGACCCCGTGCAGGGTAAGCTGATCGACAAGAATCTGGCCGCCGGTGCGGGAGGTCGCTGTCATGGTAGGCTCGCGATGTAATGATGCTGATATGAAAACGGAGGGCTAAAGCATCGGACCCAAAAGTGGAATGCACTTTTGGGTCCGATGCTTTCTTTTTGATGAGAGCATCGTTCTTGCGGAAAACCGGATCCACTTTTCCGCACGATGCTCTGACGCCCTCCGTTGGATGTCGTTAGAACGATCAGGCGTCCACGTCGAACTTCACGCCCTGTGCGAGCGGAAGCGTGTTGCCGTAATTGACCGTGTTGGTGGCGCGGCGCATGTACGCCTTCCAGGCATCGGAGCCGGATTCGCGCCCGCCGCCGGTTTCCTTCTCGCCGCCGAACGCGCCGCCGATCTCGGCGCCCGAGGGGCCGATATTGACGTTGGCGATGCCGCAATCCGAACCCGTCGCCGAGATGAAGGCTTCGGCCTCGCGCACGTTGAGCGTGAAGATCGAGGAGGAGAGACCTGCGCCGACTGCATTGTGCAACTCGATCGCCTCATCGAAATCCGAATAGCGCATTACGTAGAGGATCGGCGCGAAGGTCTCGCGCGTCACGGGGCCGGTCTGCTTCGGCATTTCAACGAGAGCGGGACGGGCATAGAAGCCTTCCGCTTCCACATCGGAGAAGCGGCCGCCGCCATGCACCTTGCCGCCAGCGGCGCGGGCCTCGTCGAGCGCGCGCTCCATGCCGTCGAACGCAGCCTTGTCGATCAGTGGGCCGACGAGGGTGCCTTCGCTACGCGGGTCGCCGATCTTCACGCTGGAATAAACCTTCGCGAGGCGCGGAACGAGCTGGTCGTAGACGCTGTCATGCACGAAGAGACGGCGAAGCGTGGTGCAGCGCTGTCCTGCCGTTCCCATGGCCGAGAACGCGATGCCGCGAAGCGCCAGATCGAGATCGGCGGAAGGCGCGACGATGGCGGCGTTGTTGCCGCCGAGTTCGAGGATCGCACGGGCGAAGCGCGAAGCGAGCTTCGGGCCGACCTGACGGCCCATGGCGGTGGAGCCGGTGGCGGAGAGAACCGGCACGCGGTGATCGTCCACGAGGATCTCGCCGATCTCGCGGCCACCGAGGAGCAGCTCCATCAAGCCATCCGGCACGCCGCCGAAGCGATTGGCCGCGCGTTGGGCGATGGCATGGGTGGCGAGCGCCGTCAGCAAGCTCTTCTCGGAGGGCTTCCACACGACGCTGTCGCCGCAGATGAGCGCGAGCGCCGCATTCCACGACCACACGGCCACGGGGAAGTTGAAGGCGGAGATCACGCCGCAGACGCCCAGCGGATGCCAGGTTTCCATCATGCGGTGATCGGCGCGCTCGGTGGTGATGGTGAGGCCGTAGAGCTGGCGGGAGAGACCGACCGCGAAATCGCAGATGTCGATCATCTCCTGAACCTCGCCGAGGCCCTCGGAAACAATCTTACCGGCCTCCAGCGTCACGAGGCGGCCGAGATCGTCCTTGGCCACGCGCAGCTCTTCACCGAGAAGGCGGATGAATTCGCCGCGCTTCGGAGCGGGGATCTTGCGCCAGGCCTTGAAGGCGGCGTCGGCCCGGCCGATGGCCGCCTTGGCCTCGTCCGGCGTCGTCTCACGGACGTTGGCAATCACCTCGCCGGTGATCGGGGAAGTGGCGGGGCGGCCCGTGGCGGCAAAGGCGCTGTCCGGCACGCCGAGGCGGGCGAGGATGGCGCGGGCTTCCTCCGCGACGCCTGCGGGGTTGGCGGAGACAGATTTCAGGGCGGCTTGGTCGCGGGCGGACATTGTGATCTCCCATGGAAACGGGGTTCGGGCTCGTATTCGAGCCCACCACCTTCGTTTGGTTTTTGAAACGAAACGGACGGCGGTCTTCTCAAGGCACCGTCTTAAAGCATGATCGCAAAATGTGGGAACTTCTTTTCCCGAATAGGATCATGCCGAATTGGAAAGAAGCTGGGCAGGCTCCCCTTGATGCGCAAGGTGAGCCTGTTCCCAATCATCATGCAACGGCATCAAGCCGGATGTTCTTGACCGCCGGCTCGTGGCCTTCGTCGAGGCGCTCCCCCGCATAGACGCGCCCGAAGCGGTTGGCGAGGAAGGTGTCGAGGCTGATCTCCTCCTGGCGCACGAAGCCCTGTTTCGGCAGCTGGCCCGCGACGAGCAGGTCGAGCATGGCGCAGATGCCGGCAGCCGTCGTCACCTGGATCGCGGTGCGCTGGGTGCCGGCGACCTTCTGGCCGTAGATGGAACGGGCATAGGTTTCCTGCACGTAGCGACCGCCGCGCTCGCCGGTGACCGTTACGAACACGATGACCATGTCCTGCATGGTGGCCGGAACGGCATTCTCCAGGATGTCCTTCAGAACCTCGCGGCGGTTGCGTAAGCCGAGGTCGTTGAGAAGCACGCGCATCAGGGCGCAGTGACCGGGGAAGCGGATGGTTTTGTAGTTGAGGTTGCGCACCTTGCCGTCGAGCGTTTCGCAGAGCGTGCCGAGGCCGCCAGAGGTGTTGAAGGCCTCATAGCGGGTGCCGTCGAGGGAAAATTCCTCGAGCTCTTCCATGGCCGGCACTTCGCGAAGCTTGCCGTCGACGACGGCCTCGCAGCGCTCGATATACTCGTTAATGACGCCGTCCGTGCTCCAGGTGAGGTTGTAGGAGAGCGCGTTCGACGGATATTGCGGCAGCGCGCCGACGCGCAGGCGCACCGTGTCGAGCTTGTCGAAATGGCTGGCGATGTCATGCGCCACGATGGAGATGAAGCCGGGGGCGAGGCCGCATTGCGGAATGAAGGCGGTCGAGGCGCCGTCCGCCAACTCCTTGACCATACGCGTGGTGGCGACGTCCTCGGTCAAGTCGAAATAATTCACGTCGGCGAGGCGCGCCGCCTGGGCCACGTGGCCGGTCAGGTGATAGGGCGCAGCGCTGAGCACGGCGTAATGGCCCTTCAGGGCATTCTGCAGGGCGACGGCATCACCGAAATCGAGCTGGACCGTCTTGATGCCGCCCTTGGCCACGGCTTGCAACGCCTCGGTTGAGCCGTCGGCGACGGTGACGGTGTAGTCGCCGGTCTCCTGGAGCATGTCGGCGATGGTGGAGCCGATTTTGCCGGCGCCGATGACGAGGATCGAGTGCATTGGTTTCTCCCTGTGGTGCCTCCAGAAAACGGCAAAGCCATGCAAATCGCCATAGACATCCTGACGGAAAGACGGGTAGTTTTCGGCGAATTGCCGTAAAGACTGGTCATAACGATGCTGGACACCACCGACCGCGCCTTGATCGCCATCTTAAGGGAGAACGCCCGCATCGGCCATGCGGAGGCTGCCCGCAGGCTCGGCCTCTCGCGCACCACGGTGCAGGCCCGGGTGGAGAGCCTGGAGCGGCGCGGCGTCATCGCGGGTTACACTTTACGCCTCGCGGAGGATGTCACGAGCCGCATGGTGCGCGCGCATGTGACCATCGTCGTCGCGCCCAAGGCTTCGGCGGGCGTGGTCACCGCGCTTCAGCGCATGCCGGAAATGCGCGCGCTGCATTCGGTTGCCGGTGTCTTCGATCTTCTGGCGGTGGTAGAGGCGGAGGACGTTCCGTCGCTCGATGCCGCCATTGACAAGATCGGCGCGCTCGATGGAGTGGAGCGCACGCAGTCCTCCATCATTCTTTCAACGAAGTTCGAACGATGACATTCCAAGAATCCCAAATTGCCGATGTCGTGATCGTGGGCGGTGCCGTCATGGGTTCCTCCACGGCCTATCAACTTCTGGCCGATTCCGGCTTCAAGGGCCGCGTCGTCGTCATCGAGAAAGACCCGACCTATCAGCTTTCCGCCTCCGCCCTGTCGGCGGCGTCGATCCGCCAGCAATATTCGAGCGCGGTGAACATCCGCGTCTCGCTTCACGGCATCCACTTCCTGCGCAGCATCGCCGATCATCTTTCCGTCGATGACGACCGGCCCGAGATCGGGCTGAAGGAGGGTGGCTATCTTTACTGCGCATCGGAAGCGGGTGAGCAGATCCTGCGCGAGAACCAGGCGCTCCAGGCGGCGGAAGGCGCGGATATTCTCTTTCTCAAACCCGATGAGCTGAAGGCACGCTTCCCCTGGCTCAACGTGGAGGATCTGGCGGCGGGCACCTGGGGCCGGTCGGGCGAGGGCTGGTTTGACGGCTGGGGCCTGCTTCAGGCCTTCCGCAAGAAAGCGCGTTCGCTCGGCGCAGAATACGTGAAGGGCGAAGTATCGGAAGTCGAGCGTGACGGCGATGCCATCGTGGCCGTGCGCTTGACGGACGGAACGCGCATCGCCTGCGGCGCGCTCGTCAATTGCGCGGGCTCGGGCGGGCGGGCGATTGCGGAGATGGCGGGCCTCGCCATTCCAGTGCAGGCGAAGCGCCGCTACGTGTTCACCTTCTCGTGCAAGGAGCCGGTGGAAAACTGCCCACTCCTCATCGACACGTCAGGCGCCTATGTGCGCCCGGAAGGCGAGGGCCACTTCATCTGCGGCGCGTCGCCCGAGGCCGATCTCGATCCCGATTGGCACGATCATGATCCCGCCAGCCAGGATATCGACTTCTCATTTTTCGAGGAATTCATCTGGCCGAACCTGGCGACCCGCGTTCCCGCTTTCGAGGCCATCAAGCCCGGCCGTGCATGGTCGGGGCCCTACGACATGAGCCTGCTCGATCACAACGCGATCATCGGCAAGGCCGTGGGCTTTAAGAATTTCTACCTGTGCAACGGCTTCTCGGGCCACGGCCTGCAGCAGGCGCCCGCCGTGGGCCGTGCGTTGTCCGAACTCATCGTGCATGGCGGCTATCGCACGCTCGACCTGTCCGAGCTTGGCCATGAGCGCGTGCTCGAAAACCGCCCGTTGCTCGAGCGAAATGTGATTTGAAAACGAAGCCTTGGCACGCCGTTTGGGTCAAGTTGACTTGCAGAAACATCAAAAGGCCGCCGTTCCGGGCGGCCTTTTGATGAGAGCCTGACGGCGCTCGCGGGCTTGAGCAGGCCGCCTGGACAGGGCCATGGCGTTCCGGGGGCATATTTCTTCCCCTGGGATACCCCCTCAACGGATAGGCGCTTCAGCCCGTTCTCATCCCCAGATGTTAAGTCTTTTCAACGAAAGGGGCTTCCATTTTGAAGCCGGCTATGATTGTCATGGATGTGTCATTAAAACGTCATCCCGCTTTCGCGCAGGGATGATGAACGACAATAACGTCCCAGACGGGATGATATGGGAGAGACCAATATGATGAAGAAGTCCATCCTCGGCGCCCTGGCCCTCGGCCTCGCGACGAGCACCTCCGCCTTTGCTCAGACGGAGATCCAATGGTGGCACGCCATGACGGGCGCCAATAACGACGTCGTGAACAAGCTGGCCGAAGACTTCAACAACTCGCAGAAAGACTACAAGATCGTCGTCAGCTATAAGGGCCAGTACGCCGATACCCTGAACGCCGGCATCGCTGCGTTCCGTGCGGGCAACGCCCCCCACATCCTGCAGGTCTTCGAAGTCGGCACCGCGACCATGATGGGCGCGAAGGGCGCCGTGAAGCCTGTCGCTGAAATGATGAAGGAAGCCGGCGAGAAGTTCGATCCCAAGGCTTACCTGCCTGCCATCACCGGCTACTACTCGACCGCCAAGGGCGAGATGCTCTCGTTCCCCTTCAACTCCTCCTCGATGGTCATGTGGATCAACAAGGACGAGCTCAAGAAGGCTGGCGTCAACGAGATCCCGAAGACCTGGCCCCAGGTGTTCGACGCCGCCAAGAAGCTGAAGGCTGCCGGCCACAACACCTGCGGCTTCTCGAACGCCTGGGCTCCCTGGGCCAATGTCGAGCAGCTCTCCGCCTGGCACAACGTGCCGATGGCCACCAAGGCGAACGGCCTTGACGGCTTCGACACGGAGATGAAGTTCAACTCTCCCTTCCACGTGAAGCACCTGCAGAACCTCGTCGATCTGCAGAAGGACAAGACCTACGACTATTCGGGCCGTGATTCGAAGTCTGAGGGCCGCTTCACCTCCGGCGAATGCGCGATCTTCCTGACCTCGTCGGGCTTCTACGGCAACGTGAAGGCCAACGCGAAGTTCGATTGGGCCAACGCGCCGATGCCGTACTATCCGGATGTGGCGGGCGCTCCGCAGAACTCCATCATCGGCGGCGCTTCGCTGTGGGTCATGGGTGGCAAGAAGGCTGACGAGTACAAGGGCATTGCCAAGTTCTTCACCTTCCTGTCCGACACGGACCGCCAGGCCAAGCTGCACCAGGAATCGGGTTACCTCCCGATCACGAAGGCTGCCTACGAGAAGACCAAGGCGTCGGGCTTCTATGAGAAGAACCCCGCTCTCCAGACGGCCCTGATCGAGCTCACCAACAAGGAGCCGACCGAGAACTCCCGCGGCCTGCGCTTCGGCAACATGGTCCAGATCCGCGACGTCGTCTCGGAAGAGATCGAGGCTGCTCTCGCTGGCCAGAAGTCCGCCAAGGAAGCTCTCGATACCGGCGTAGCCCGCAGCAACCAGATCCTCCGTCAGTTCGAGCGCACCGTTCGCTAAGCCTGACTGAGTAAAGAAACTTTTCATCCCGGGCAGCCGACGCTGTCCGGGATGATCTTATAAGATAACCTTGCAGACCGGTTGATGCCGTCATCTGCCCCATCACCGGACAAGCGTTAACGCGATGGAAAAACGAGCTCATTTTTCAGGTTGGACGCTGCCTCTGCTGCTGATCCTTCCGCAGATGGCGATCACCGTCATTTTCTTCTACCTGCCGGCTTCGCAGGCCATCTGGCAGTCCTTCCTGCGGGAAGACGCCTTCGGCCTTGCCTCCGAATTCATCGGCTTCGAGAACTATGTCGTTCTGTTCGAGCAGCCCGAATATTATCGGGCGATGGTCACAACCGTAATCTTCTCGACGCTGGTGGCTTTCTTCTCGCTGGCCGTTGCCCTTCTTCTCGCCACTCAGGCCGACAAGAACCTGCGCGGCGGGCATGCCTTCAAGACGCTGCTGATCTGGCCTTATGCGGTGGCTCCCGCCATCGCCGGCGTGTTGTGGATGTTCATGTTCCATCCGACGCTCGGCACGCTCGGCCGCCCAATCAATGCCATGGGGTTCAACTGGAATCCCATGCTTGACGGCAACGATGCCATGATCCTGCTCGTGCTCTCCGCCACCTGGAAGCACATCAGCTACAACTTCCTGTTCTTCCTCGCAGGCTTGCAGGCGATTCCGAAGAGCGTGATCGAAGCCGGCGCCATCGACGGCGCGGGCCCGATGCGTCGCTTCTGGACGATCGTCTTCCCGCTGCTCTCGCCGACCACCTTCTTCCTTCTCGTCGTCACGATCGTCTACGTGTTCTTCGAGACGTTCGGCATCATCGATGCCGTGACGGGCGGCGGTCCTGCCGGATCCACGACGACTCTCGTCTACAAGGTTTACGCGGACGGCCGCTCCGGCGGCGATCTCGGCCTATCGGCCGCGCAATCGGTGGTCCTGATGGTCATCGTGATCGCGCTCACCGCCATCCAGTTCCGCTATGTCGAACGCAAGGTGCAGTACTGATGGTCGAGAATCGTCCCTTCACACAATTCATGGCCTACCTGACGATGGCCATCGGCATCCTCGTCGTGGCCTTCCCGGTCTATCTGGCCGTCATGGCGTCGACCTTCGATACCGCCACCATCATCAACGGCAACATGCCGTTGATTCCCGGCGATCAGGCCGGCGAGAACTACACCCGCGCGTTGTTCTACGGCGGCAAGCTTGCCCGCGAGCCCGTGTCCATGATGATGATGAACTCCATGATCATGGCGCTGGGCATCGCGTTCGGTAAGATCCTGATCTCGATCTTGTCGGCCTATGCGGTGGTGTACTTCAAGTTCCCGTTCCGCAAGACCGCGTTCTGGGTGATCTTCATCACGCTGATGCTGCCCGTCGAAGTGCGTATCTACCCGACCTACAAGATCGTCGCCGATCTCGGTCTGCTCGATACCTATACGGGCCTCATCATGCCGCTGATCGCATCGGCCACCGGCACGTTGCTCTTCCGCCAGTTCTTCATGACTGTTCCCGACGAGCTTTTGGAAGCCTCTAAGATCGACGGCGCAGGCGCGTTCCGATTCTTCAAGGACACGTTGCTTCCGCTGTCCATGACGACGATCGCTGCGCTCTTCGTGATTCAGTTCATCTATGGCTGGAACCAGTATCTCTGGCCGCTGCTGATCACGACCAAGAGCTCGATGCAGACCATCGTCATCGGCATCAAGAAGATGATCACAACGACCGACGCGCTCACCGAATGGCAGATCGCCATGACGACCGCGGTGCTCGCGATGGTGCCGCCGGTGCTGGTGGTGATCTTCATGCAGCGTCTCTTCGTGAAGGGTCTCGTCGAAACGGAGAAGTAGCGCCCCTTTCAAGCGTTCCCCGCGCCACGATAGTGCGGGGCTCCTCATCGACAATGAAATTTTCAAGCCCGGCGCCTTCGAGGCAGAACGGGTCGAGGTTAAAAGGAACAAGGCAATGGCAGGGGTCACTCTGGATACCGTCCGCAAGATCTACGCGGGCAATGTGGAGGCGGTAAAAGGCGTCTCTCTCAGCATCGAAGACGGTTCGTTCTGCGTGCTCGTCGGACCTTCGGGTTGCGGCAAGTCCACGCTTCTTCGCATGATCGCGGGTCTCGAGACGATCTCGGGCGGCGAGGTGAAGATCGGTGATCGCGTCGTCAATCAGGTGGAGCCCGCCGACCGCGACATCGCGATGGTGTTCCAGAACTACGCGCTCTACCCGCATATGAGCGTCTACGAGAATATGGCCTACGGCCTGAAGAACCGTAAGACGCCCAAGGACGAGATCGAGAAGCGCGTGAAGGAAGCGGCCCGCATCCTCGCCATCGAGCCCTTCCTCGACCGCAAGCCGCGCGCTCTCTCCGGCGGTCAGCGCCAGCGCGTCGCCATGGGCCGCGCCATCGTGCGTAAACCCCAGGTCTTCCTGTTCGACGAGCCGCTCTCGAACCTCGACGCCAAGCTGCGCGTGCAGATGCGCGTGGAGATCAAGCGCCTTCAGAAAGCTCTCGGCGTCACCTCCATCTACGTGACGCACGATCAGGTCGAGGCGATGACGCTCTCCGACCAGCTCGTCGTGATGTCCGGCGGCCAGATCGAGCAGGTCGGCTCGCCGGCCGAGGTCTATCGCCGTCCCGAGACCCGGTTCGTGGCCACCTTCATCGGCTCCCCGCCCATGAACATCCTGCCAGGCACCGTCGAAGGCCCCGGCCGCGTGAATGTCGGCGGGCAGTCCATCGCCGTCACGGACATGCGTGAGGGCCTTGAGCCTGGTTCCGCCATCGAGGTGGGCCTGCGTCCCGAGGACGTGCAGGCCGGCGGCGCGGGCTTCAGCTCGCTCTCCATGGATGTGGATTTCGTCGAGGAGCTCGGTGCGACTCAGCTCTTCCACGGCAAGGTCGCAGGCGCGGATTTCGTCGTGCAGGCCTCCACGGGCCAGATCGCGGCCGATACCCGCAAGCTCGCTCTGGCCGTTGACCCGGTGAACGTCCACCTCTTCGACCCGCAGACCACCAAACGCCTCGGCCGCGTCTAAGTCTAGCGGATCGCCGATCCTTCGAGCCCGTCCCGGATCATCCGGGGCGGGCTTTTTGTTGCGCCGTTCTGCGAGCCCCGGTATCCCTTTTAGGGAAACGTGAGGAATAGCCATGACGGTCAAGCTCGACGGGGCAACGCTCGACATTCGGGATGTGGTGCGCGTAGCGCGCGCGAACAGCGGGGGGCAGTTCGCAAAAGCCGAGCTGGCGCCCGAGGCGCGGGAGCGCATCGCCGCGACGCGAACTTATATCGACCGCAACTGGATGCATGACGACGCGCCGCTCATGTATGCGTTCAACACCGGCGTCGGCCTGTTCAAGGACCAGCGCGTCCTGATCGCCGACATGGCGGCCTACCAGAAGAAGACGGTCTATGCCCACGCCACCGGCATCGGCGAGCCTTTCGCTGAGGATGTGACGCGCGCCATGATGCTGCTGCGCGCCAACGCCTTCGCGTCGAATTATTCCGGCCCCCGCGTCGAGCTGGTCGAGCGGCTGCTCGCCTTCCTCAACGCGGGCCTGCATCCGGTGATCCCGCTCAAAGGCTCCGTCGGCGCGTCCGGCGATCTCGCGCCGCTCGCCCATATGGCCGGCGCGGTCTGCGGCTTCGAGGAAGCGCACATGGTCTATCAGGGCCGCTTGATGCCCGCGCGCGAGGCGATCAAGGCCGCGGGCTTCGAGCCCGATTTCGATCTCGGTGCGAAGGACGCCTCCGCGCTCATCAACGGCTCGACCACATCGCTCGCGCTCGCAGCGCTTGCCACCAGCGATGCGCGCCGTCTCCTGAAACATGCCGACATCGCCATGTGCCTGTCGCTGGAGGCAATGCGCGGCGAGCTCGCCGCCTTCGATCCGCGCGTCCACAAGGCGCGTCCGCATCCGGGCCAGGCGCGCGTGGCGCGCAACCTGCTCCGCATTCTCGAAGGCTCGCAGCGCTGCTCGCAAATGGCGCGCGATGTCGTGTTCCCCGATGAGCCGCGCCAGCCCGGACAGCCCGCCGCGCCGCGCGTGCAGGATGTGTATTCCCTGCGCTGCACGCCGCAGGTTCATGGGCCTGCGGTCGAGGCGGTGGAATATGTGGAGCGCATCGTCGGCACGGAGATGAATTCCGCCACCGACAACCCGCTCATCTTCGATAACGGCGAAGGCGGATACGTGTCGATTTCCGGCGGTCACTTCCACGGGCAATACATGGCGCAGGCCATGGATTTTCTTGCCATCGCTATGGCCGATCTCGGCTCGATCTCGGAGCGCCGTCTCGCGCGGCTCATCGACCCCACCATGTCCTACGGCTTGCCGCGCAACCTGCTCGCCGGCAAGCGCGGGCTCAATACGGGCTTCGCCACAGTGCAATGCTCCATGTCCGCGCTCGTCATGGAAAACCGTGGCCTTGCGACGCCGGGCTCGGTGGATTCCATCCCCGGCAAATCCAATGCCGAGGATCACGTGTCGAACTCCACCTGGTGCGGGCGCAAGGCGCGCACCATCGTGGAGAATGTGGAGCAGATCGTGGCGGGCGAGTTGCTGATGGCGGCGCAGGCTCTCTCCCTGGTCGAGCCGGTCGCCAAGGATTATCCGCTGGGCAAGGGATCGCGCGCGGCGATGGAGGCCATTCGTGCTGTCATCCCGCCCGCGCTCGACGGCGACCGCTGGTATGCGACGGAGATGCGCGAGGCTCTCGACCTCGTCCGCTCCGGCGCGGTGGTCGAGGCGGTGGAAGGCGCCATCGGCATTCTGGAATAAGAAAAGGCCCGGATCGCTCCGGGCCTTTTGCTGTCGGGTGCCGTTGTTTAGCGGCAGCGGCGCACGTCGCGAACCACGACGCTGCCGTTGGGGCGCTGGATGCGCTCACGGACAATGCGGCAGCGCTCCCCGCGGCGCTGCCAGGCCGGGACGCCGCACTGACGCACGGTGCGATAAACCACGCGGCCATTGGGGCGCACGGTGCGCACACGGCGCGTCACGCAGGCCACGTTGTCCACAAGCGAAGGGGTTTCGATCTGCTGCGGGCTGAACCGAGCTTGTGCTTCAGGAGCAGCAAGGAATCCGGCGCCAAGAAAAAGCGCAGCAGCAGGAATGAGAAAAACTCGCATGATCAAAATCCTTTTCGTGAGAGGCTGACGACAACGGAGTGTCTATGGCATGGTTCCTGAAGAATGGATGAACCACATGTTGCCACGCGTTAGGATTGACCATGTTCAGGCCAGCGATGGAGCGGAGCTCGTCGCCGCTAATCTTGCCAGTATCGCGCTGCACACATCATGGGTTTCGCCTTGCCGCGACCAGGCAAGTTTCCTCGGCTATCTCAGCCGCTGCAATAACGACACAGCTATCGGCTTCATCGCTCGCGACCGCGAGAGCGGACGCATTGTCGGCGTGATCAATCTCACCGGAATCATGTACGGCTTCTTCCAGAACGCCTATATGGGTTATTACGCCGTCGCCGGCATGAATAGGCGCGGGCTGATGCGTGAAGCTGTCAGTCTCGTCGCCACTCATGCATTCAACCAGCTTGGTCTGCATCGCCTGGAGGCGAATATCCAGCCGGGCAATGAAGCATCGAAGGCTCTGGCGAAACGTCTCGGTTTCCGGCTGGAGGGCTACTCGCCACGCTATCTCAAGATCGACGGCGAATGGCGCGATCACGAGCGCTGGGCCATCCTCTCGGAGGATTGGCGCGGCTGAGAGCTTCAGCCGAGTTTTTTCTGCAGGAATGTGCGGTTGGAACCGACAGGATAGTCCTTCAGCTCGCCGAACACCGTATAGCCAAGTCGCTCATAAAGGAGCCTTGCTTTGGAGTTGAGCGTGTTAAGCCACGCGGAATGACAACCGCGCCTGGCCGCTTCCACTTCTGCTCTCGCAATCAATTGCGTAGCAAGGCCCATGCCGCGAAACTCTTCCGGAACGAAGATTAGCTCTATCTCGAGCCATCCGCGAGATGCGCGGCCGATAAGGCCTCCGACCGCCTCCCTGTTGCGTGGATCGCGTAACGCTATCGCAAGATCCTGGCCGGGTGGATGATTGGAAAAAAGCTCCGCGTTGAAGGTACGAAGGCCATTCAGGATCGTCCGATGAAGAGCTTCGTCTTCGCCATCGAGAATATCCATGACTGGCAACGCACGATCAGGCGTCATGATGAGGCATCCTTCAATTTCTTTTGCAGGAATGTGCGGCTGGAGCCTTTTGGAAAATCCTTTAATTCGCCGAAAACCGCATAGCCGAGACGTTCGTACAGAGATCGCGCATCGGCGTTGAGTGTGTCCAGCCAAGCGGAATGGCAACCGCGCCGCACCGCTTCCTCCTCCGCCAAGGCGAGCAGATTGGTGGCGATGCCCTGCTTGCGCAGGCTCTCGGGCACGAAGATCAGCTCGATCGTCAGCCACTCCCAACCGGTATGAGCCCACAATCCGCCGACGATGGTTTTGGAATCGACGGCACGGATGACGACGGCCAGCTCCTCGATCTGCAAATCCGGCTTGAAGGAGCTGCGGTTGAAATCTGTCAGGCCATTGAGGATGATCTGGCGGACGATGATGTGCGGCTTCGGGAGAAGCTCGAGATAGAAATTCACGCAACGATCCTTTTGACCGCTTCGAGCAGAACGCGTGCTGCCGCGTCCGCATCTTCGACCGTGATCGACTCGGCCGGGTTGTGGCTGATGCCGCCCTTGCAGCGCACGAAGAGCATCGCGACGGGGCAGAGACTGGCGATGGCCACCGCATCGTGTCCGGCGCCGGAGGCAAGACGTAAGGGCGAGACGCCGATGCTCTTCACTGCGTCTTCGAGATGCAGCATCAGGTCCTTATCCATGGGCGTCGCGGGTGATTCCATGAAGGGTTCGATGGTGAAGGATACGCCGCGCCTCTGCGCGGCCGCCTCGCATTCCGTCACGATGTCCTGCACCATCGCTTGGCGCACCGCATCGTCGGGGGAGCGCGCGTCGAGCGTGAAATCCACGCGCGCGGGGATCACGTTGATGGCGCCGGGCTGCACCTGCGCGACGCCGACGGTCGCCACCGTGTCCGTGCGCGTCGAGCCCGCGCGCTCCACGATGCCGATCATCTCGGCAACGGCCGCCAGCGCATCGCGGCGCATATTCATGGGCACGGTGCCCGCATGGCCTGCTTCGCCGATCACGGTGGCGCGGGCGCGGGTGATGCCGTTGATGGCGGAAACGATGCCGACGGAAAGATCGCCTGCCTCCAGCTGCGGGCCCTGCTCGATGTGAACTTCGAGATAGCCGCGATAGCGCTGAGGATCGCGCTTGAGAGCCGCGATGCCATGAGGATCGCCGCCGAACTGAACGAGCGCTTCGCGCACCAGAATGCCGTCCGCATCCTTGCCGTCGAGCCATGCCTCGTTGAAGTGGCCGGCGAGTGCGTAGGATGTCGAGAGATTGGTGGGGAAGCGAACATTCTCCTCATCCCCGAAAGCCACGATTTCGATGGGGCAGGAGGGCACGATATTCTGCTCGCGCAGGGCCTCGGCGATGACGATGCCGAGCACCACGCCGAGATTGCCGTCATAGCGCCCGGCATCCACCACCGAGTCGATATGGGAGCCGATGAGCAGGGCAGGCGCTGAGGGATTGCCGCCCTCGATGCGCCCCACCACCGAGCCGAGGGCATCGATATGGGCGTCGAGCCCCGCCTGCTGCATCAGTGCGAGCGTGGCCTCGGCGGCCTTGCGATGGGCCTTGGAGAGATAAAGGCGTGTGAGGCGCCCGGGCTCGTCGGTATGCTGGGCAAGATCCTCGATCATCCCCATGACCCGGCGGCCGAGGGTGAGGGCGGAAGCGTTCGTCATGGGTATAACAGTTTCAGGAACCGGCCCCCTCCGCAAGGGGAAGTTAAGCAGGCGTCTGGAAAGCTGTTGATCCGCAAACGGTTAGAGATGTTTCCATTTGCGTGGAATCATCTCTCTTCTTTGGCGGGCCGCACTTTTGACAGCGAACCGGATTCACTTCGCCGAAAATGCTTTAGGCAGCGACGCCCAGCTTCTTCTGCAGGCTCGACGAAGAGGTGGTGTATTGGAACAGCAGCTTCTTTTCCGGATACACGTAGCGATGCACCTTTTGCGCCGCGAGCGCGCCCTCGTGGAAGCCGGAGAGGATGAGCTTCAGCTTGCCGGGATAGGTGTTGATGTCGCCGATGGCGAAGATGCCGGGCACGTTGGTCTCGAACTTCTCGGTATCGACCGGGATCAGGTTCTCGTGGAGATTCAGCCCCCAATCGGCGATGGGGCCGAGCTTCATGGTGAGCCCGAAGAAGGGCAGCATCACGTCGCAATCCACCGTGAACTCGGAGCCGTCATCCTTGCGGATCGTCGCGCCGTGGAGCACGTGGTTATCGCCCTTCAGGTGGCTCACCTGGCCGAGATGCAGGTCCATGTCGCCCGAGGCGACGAGGGAACGCATTTTTTCCACCGTATGCGGCGCGGCGCGGAAGGCGTCGCGGCGATGGAGCAGGGTCAGGCGCTTGGCGATGGGCTGCAGGTTCACGGTCCAGTCGAGGGCCGAATCGCCGCCGCCGACGATGAGGATCTTCTTGTCGCGGAACATCTCCATCTTGCGCACCGCATAGAACACGCTCGTGCCCTCATAGGCTTCGATGTTCTCGATCGGCGGCTTCTTGGGCAGGAACGAGCCGCCGCCGGCGGCGATGATCACAGCCCTGCAGGTAAATGTCGTGCCGTTCTCCGACGTCTTGACGCGGAAGAGGGGCGCCTCGGGGGTGCCGAGCGTCTCGATGCTTTCCACCATCTCGTTGAAGTGGAAAGTCGGGTGGAAGGGATCGATCTGGGCCATCAGGTTGTCGACGAGGCCCTGGCCCGTCACCATCGGGAAGCCCGGAATGTCGTAGATCGGCTTCTCCGGGTAGAGCTCGGCGCATTGGCCGCCCACCTTCGGCAGGATGTCGATGAGGTGACATTTGATGTCGAGGAGCCCCAGTTCGAACACGGCGAACAGGCCCACGGGCCCGGCACCGATGATGACGACATCCGTTTCGATATGGTCGGTCATGAACAGGCTCCTTCGAGAGACCGCTTTCGAAAAGCACGGTCTCGCAATCTTGGCAATGCGGCAGGGTGGTTAACTGCCGGTCGGCGCGAGGGTGACTTCCAGGCCGTCGAGTTCCGGTGTCCAGAGGATCTGGCAGGACAGACGCGAATTGGACCTCGACATCACGGTGTCGAGTTGGTCCTCCTCCTCCTCGCTGGGAGGAAAGAGCTTGTCCAGCCAGGCTTCGTCCACGAAGACGTGGCAGGTGGCGCATTCGCAGGCACCGCCGCACAGCCCTTCGATGGGCAGGCCCCAGTCCCGGATGATCTCCATGACCCGCCAGCCCTCGATGGCCTCGAGGGTGTGGCGCTGGCCGTCCCGATCAGTCACATGGATGACGCCCATGAAAGGCTGGTTCCTTCGCGTGGTTTGACGGAGTGCGGCGCGGGAGGCGCGCCGATGGGGTGCATATCGACTTTTCTGCCCGCCCCGTCAATGGATTAGGGTTACGTTTGTTGCGCCCAAAACGCCACGGTTAGACCCCCAGCGTCTCCGCCCGCAGGCGCTCATCGGCCATCAGCTCGGTCATGGCGCCCATGAAGCGCATTTCGCCGCGTTCGATCACGATGGCCCGGTCGCTGATGCCTGCGGCAAAGGCCCAGTTCTGTTCGGAGAGGAGCACGGCCACGCCCTCGGCCTTCATGGCCCGGATGGCCTCCGCCATCATCTGCACGATCACCGGGGCGATGCCCTCCGAGGGCTCGTCGAGCAGGATGGCGTCCGGGTTGCCCATGAGGGTTCGGGCGATGGTGAGCATCTGCTGCTCGCCGCCGGACATCTGGTTGCCCCGCCGCCCGCGCATCTCGGCGAGGTTGGGGAAGAGCCGGAACACCCGCTCCGGCGTCCAGGGGGAGCGCCGTCCGCCCCCGGCCTTACGGCCCGCCTCCAAGTTTTCGTCCACCGTCAGGTCCGTGAAGATGCGCCGGTCCTCGGGGACATAGCCAAGGCCGAGGCGGGCGATCTTGTAGGTGGGCAGGCGGGAGAGGGTGTGGCCCTTGAAGGTGGCCTTCTCGGCAGTGGCGGGGATCAGGCTCATGACGGCCTTGAGCGTCGTGGTCTTGCCCGCGCCGTTGCGGCCGACGAGCGCCAGTACTTCGCCCGCATAAAGCTGGAACGACAGGCCGAACAGCACCTGCGCCCGGCCATAGGAGGCGCTCATGTTCCAGATTTCGAGAAGCGGCGCGCTCATGAGGGGCTCACTCCCTTGGGCCGATCAAGCGCATGATCGTCGCCGAGATAAGCGCGGCGGACCTCGTCATGGTGGCGGATCTCGTCCGGGGTGCCCGCGGCGATGATCTGGCCGCGCACGAGCACGATCACACGCTCCGCATGGCCGAACACCACATCCATGTCGTGCTCGGTGAACAGAACGCCGATTCCCTTCGTATCGGCAATGGTAGACGTGAGGTCCATGAGCTCCGAGCGCTCGCGCGCCGCCATGCCGGCGGTGGGCTCGTCCATGAGCAGCAACTTCGGCTGGCCCGCGAGCGCGATGGCAAGCTCCACCCGCTTCACGTCGCCATAGGCGAGCGCCGAGCAGGGATTGTCCGCTGCCTCCTCCATGCCGACCTGCTTCAGCAGGTTCATGGCTTCATCGCGGTGGCGCATGCGCACGGGCGACCAGAGCCCGCCGGTCTCTTTGGCATGGCTCAACAGCGCCATCTGCACGTTCTCGGCCACATTCATGGAAAGGAATGTCTGCGCGACCTGAAAGGTGCGTCCGACGCCGAGGCGAAAGCGCTTCTGCGGCGCGGTGTTGGTGATGTCCTGCCCATCGAGCAGAACCGCGCCGCGATCCGGGCGCAGCTGTCCGCCGACCATGTTGAACACGGTGGACTTGCCGGCACCATTCGGGCCGATGATGGCTAAAAGCTCGCCGCGTTCGAGCAAGAAGCTCACATCGCGCGCCGCAGTCACGCCGCCGAAGGATTTAGCGAGGTGCTGAACGGAGAGAAGCGTCATATGCGCTCCTCACGCCAATATTGAATGGTGCCGACGAGACCGCGCGGGAAGATGAGCACGATGGCGATGATGCTGGCACCCAGCACCAGCCGCCACAGGGATGTGAGCGGCATGATCTGGTCACGCAGCACATGCAGGACGCCTGCACCCCAGAGCGGCCCCGTGATGGTCTGAATGCCGCCGAGAAGCAGCATGGTCAGGGCATCGACCGATGTCGGAATGCTGAGCAGGGTGGGATCGACGGAGCCGCGCGAGAAGGCATAGAGCCCGCCTGCAAGTCCGGCTGCCGCGCCGGAAATGGCGAAGGCGATCCAGCGGTGCTGGCGGATTTTCAGGCCGATGGATTCAGCGCGTGCTTCGGAGTCGCGCGCGGCGCGCAACGCATAGCCGAAAGGTGCGTCGATGATGCGTGTCAGCAGGAAAACCGTGATTGCCGTCAGCGCGAGGGTGAAGAGGTAATACATCGTCTGACCGGACGCCCAGGCGGAGGGCCATACGCCGACGATGCCGTTGTCGCCGCCGGTCACATCGACCCATTGGAAGGCGACCGCGAAGATAATCTGCGCGGCAGCCAGCGTCATCATCGCCAGATAGATGCCCGACAGTCGCACCACGAAAGCGCCGATGGCTGCTGCGCCGATGGCTGCGAGCAACAGGCCCATGGGAAGCGCGCCTTCCATCGGCAGGTTCGCCCATTTCACGGCGAGCGCCGCGCCGTAAGCGCCGAGGCCGAAGAAGGCCGCATGGCCGAAGCTCACGATGCCGCCGACGCCGATGAGAAGCTGAAGACTGAACGCGAAGAGCGCGAAGATGAGGATCTCGGTGCCGACCTTCAGCACATAGGCATCGCCGACCAGCGGAAGGGCTGCGAGAATGAGAAGCGCAAAGAAGGCGAAGAGCTTGGTGAGCGGCGAATGCTTGCGGCTTGTGATGCCGACCGCATGGGCGCCGCCGATCACCTCGGGCCTGCCGAAGAAACCGTTCGGCCTCACCGCCAGCACCACTGCCATGAGCAGGAAGACGACGACGAGCGTGCTTTTCGGAAAGAGCAGGATGCCGAAGGCCTGCAGCTGCCCGATGATGAGAGCCGCCAGAAACGCGCCGGGCACGCTGCCCATTCCGCCGACGACCGTGACGACGAAAGCTTCCGCGATGATGGAGAGATCCATGCCCGCATGGGCCGAGACGCGCGGGATCTGCAATGCGCCGCCGAGCCCTGCGAGGAACGCGCCGAGAAAAAGCGTGCCGGTGAACAGCAGTCGCTGATTGACGCCGAGCGCCGCGATCATGTCACGATCCTGCGTCGCCGCGCGCACGAGCACGCCGAAGCGGGTCTTGCGCAGTAGCAGCCACACGAGACCGAGCACGACGGGACCTGCGGCGATCAGCACGAGTTCGTAGGATGGAAAACGCCGCCCGAGAATTTCGACAGGAGCGCGCAATCCCGGCGCACGTGGCCCCAGAATATCTTCGGGGCCGAAGACGAGAATCACGAGATCCTGCACCACGAGCACGACGCCGAAGGTGGCGAGCAGCTGGAAGAGTTCCGGCGCGCCGTAGATCCGGCGCAGCAGCAGCACTTCGATCAGGATGCCGATGATGCCGACAAAAAGCGCCGCTGCAAGAATGCCCGCCCAGAAGGTGATGGGTCCGAAGGAATATTCGAGCAGGCGCGGCACGAGCGTCGCGGCGGTGTAGGCGCCGATCATGTAGAGCGAACCGTGAGCGAAATTGACGATGCGCGTCACGCCGAACACGAGCGTGAGGCCGCAGGCGGTGATGAACAGGGAGGAGGCGCTTGAGAGGCCGTTGAGCGCTTGGATGACGAGAAAGGAGAGATCCACCGCTTACCCTCCCCTTGAGGGGGAGGGTCGGCCGTTAGGCCGGGGTGGGGTGGGAAGCGCAACGGCTTCCGAATGAGGTGAGCCATACAAGGCAGCATAAATCGTGTCGAGAACGCCGGACATATTCTCGCTCAGCTCGGCGTTCCAGAAACGGATGACGCGATAGCCTTCGCCTTCGAGCCATCGGGTCCGGCGTTCGTCTTTTATGGCAATATCATCTTGAGAATGGTGATCACCATCAAGCTCGATGACGAGGCGCGCTTTCAGACAGGCGAAGTCGGCGACATAGGGGCCGATGGGGACTTGGCGTCTGAAGTGGCTGCCGTAGACGGGGATGTTCTTCAGGGCGCGCCAGAGGCGCTGCTCTGGCTCGGTGGCATTCGAGCGGAGCTGGTTGGCTCTTTCACGTTTGAAGCGGGTGATGTTTGGCATGACTGGTTTTCTGTTGTGGTGCCACCCCACCCCGGCCTTGCGGCCGACCCTCCCCCTCAAGGGGAGGGTGAAGGGCGTCAATCCTTCCGCACCGCCTTCACCTGGGCTTCGGTCGGCATGAACGATGTGCCGTCCTGATAGGTCCATTCGGTCATGCCCCCATTGGCGCCTTTCAGCACGAGCTTGCCGACCCAGGCGCCCATGGTGGATTGGTGGTCGATGCCACGCATGGTGACGGGGCCGGCGACCGTGTCGAACTTCGCGTCCTCCAGCGCCTTGATCATCGCTTCAGTGTCGGTCGAGCCCGCGCGCTCGATGGTGTCGCGGATCATGTAGACGACCATGTAGCCGAGCAGCGAGCCGAGGCGCGGCGTCTCGTTGAACTTCGCGCGATAGGCGTCGATGAAGGCCTTGTGCTTGGGATCGGTGATCTCGTCCCAGGGGTAGCCGGTGACGGTCCAGCCTTCCGGCACCTCGTCCTTCAGGGGCAGCAGCCATTCGGGTTCGCCGGTGAGCAGCGAGAGAACCGTCGTGTTCTCGAAAAGACCGCGGGTGTTGCCCTCGCGGACGAATTGCGTGAGGTCGGGGCCGAAGAGAACGTTGAATATGCCGTCGGGCTTGGCCTGTTCGAGCGCGGAGACGGTGGAGCCGGCCTCGATCTTGCCGAGAGCCGGATATTGCTCGGCGACGATCTCGGCATCGGGGATCTGTTCTTTGAGCAGGCGCTTGAAGGCTCCCGCCGCCGACTGGCCGAATTCGTAGTTCGGCGCGACAACGGCCCAGCGCTTGGCGCCGGATGCCTTGGCCTGCTTCATGAGCATGCCGACCTGCATGGAATTGTTGGGCCGGATGCGGAAGGTATAGCGGTTGCCCTGCGCCATGGTGATGGCATCGGTCAGGGGCTCGGCGGCGATGTAGACGATCTTCTTCTGGTTGGCGTAGTCCGCCATGGCCACGCCGACATTCGACAGGAACGAGCCGAAGAGGAGAACCGCGCCTTCGCGGGTCACCAGCTCGTCCGCCACGCGGGTGGCGTCGCTCGTCGTGCCGCCGTCGTCGCGGGAGACGATCTCGAGCTTGCGGCCGAGAACTCCGCCCTTGGCATTGATCTCGTCGAGGGCCATCTGCCAGCCGCTGCGATAGGGCACGGTGAAGGCCGCCTGCCGGGCATAGGAGTTGAGCTCGCCGATCTTGATCGGAGGCTGCTGGGCGACGGCGGGGCTGCCGAGGGCCAGCGCCAATCCAAGAGCAAGCCAGCGTGTCATCGATGCCTGTGCCATGGCGTGTTCCTAACAATGTGCATGGAGATGTCCAGGATGTAGGGCCAATCGGGGTTGGAAGAAAGTCCAAATTGCCAAGGTTCGAGATTTCCGGCCTTGCTTGAAGCCAAGGGGCAATGACACATTTCGCCTGTCCGTTCCTTTATCTCATGTGGTCCCATGCTCCTCGACAACGATCCCGCCCGGGCCTTCATGCCCTATCCCGCCGCTCCCGTGCCCCATGCGGAGAAGGGGGCGCTTTCGGGCCTGACCTTTGCGGCAAAAGACCTTTTCGACGTGGCGGGCTACCCGACCGGCTGCGGCTCGCCGCACATGCTCGCCCTGTCGGGCATCAGGACCCGGACCGCGCCCACGGTCCAGAGGCTGCTCGATTCGGGCGCCCGATTCGTGGGCAAGACGATCACGGATGAACTCGCCTTCTCCTTGAGCGGCAAGAACGCCCATTTCGGCACTCCGGTGAATGGCGGCGCGCCGAACCGCATTCCCGGCGGCTCCTCCTCGGGCTCGGCTTCCGCCGTGTCTAATGGGTTGTGCGATGTCGCCCTCGGCACGGATACGGGCGGCTCGGTCCGCGGGCCGGCCAGCCATTGCGGCCTCTTCGGCATCAGGCCAACCCATGGCCGGGTGAGCCTGGAGCTCTGTCACGATCTCGCGCCCTCCTTCGATACCTGCGGCTACTTCACCCGCGATGGCGCGACCTTCGCCCGGGTCGGAGAGGTGCTGCTGGGAGAGGATGCGAACCCGCTCTCCGAAAAGCCGAAGCTGCTGCTGGCCAAGGATGCCTTCGGTCTCCTGAGATCCGAGGTGCGTGAGGCGCTTGCGCCCGCTCTCAAGCGAATCGAGGCCGTGCTCGGTGCGCCGGAGGGGCTGGAGGTCGCGACCGAAGGCTTCACAGCCCTCTACTGGGCCATGCGCTACATCCAGAGCCGTGAGGCCTGGGGTGTCAACGGGCGGATGATCGAGCGCTTTCAGCCCCCGCTGGGTCCTGGTGTCCTGGACCGGTTCGAGTTCTCGCGCGCCGTCACGGACGCTCAGGTTGCCGAGGCTCAAGCCATCCGCAGCACCTTCCGGGCGCGATTCAACGCACTTCTCGCCCGTGACACGGTGCTCGTCATGCCGACCATGCCTGATGTGGCGCCGCTGCTGTCCGAGAGCGACGAGGCCCTCAACGATTACCGGACCAGGGCGCTGAACCTGCTCTGCCTCTCCGTGCTGTCGGGCCTGCCGCAGGTGTCGATGCCGCTCGCCTCGCGGCTCGGCGCGCCGCTCGGCCTGTCGCTGATGGGGCCTGCAGGATCGGACAGGAGCCTCGTCGCCCTTGCCGAGCGCATCGCCGCTTCCACTTCCTCCGATTGAACCCATCCCTGTCCCCTACCGTTAGCGACGGGACCATCCATGAGGGGCGCATCATGACCAATCCAACCGTTCATCCGCACATGCCGCATGTGGCGGTGGCAAGCGCCTGCGTGCTGGGGGAGGGGCCGGTCTGGGACGAGCGCTCGAACACGCTTTTCTGGGTGGACATCAAGAACCCCGGCATCTGGCGCTATCATCCCGAGACCAACGAGCATTCGCGGATCGATGCGCCCGAGCGCGTCGGCTTCATCGCGCTCACCCCCGATCCCGATGTGGTGATCGCGGGCTTCAAGTCGGGCCTTGCGCGCTTCAACCTGAAGACCGGATTGCTCGAGCCCATCGTCGCGCCGGAGAAGGACAAGCCCGGTAACCGCATCAATGACGGCTATGTGGGGCCTGACGGCGCGATCTATTTCGGCACCATGCACGATGACGAGACCGATGAATCGGGCTCATTCTGGCGCTGGGATGGAAAGGAGCTGAGTCGGTTCCATTCCGGCTTCATCGTCACCAACGGTCCCGCCTTCAGCCAGGATGGGCAAACGCTTTACGCCACCGACACGACGAACGGCATCATCTACGCCTTCGATGCCGATAAGGGAAAGCTCGGCGAGCCGCGCCGCTTCGCGCGCTTCGAGGAGGGCTGGGGCCATCCTGACGGCATGGCGGTGGATGCGGAAGGCTATGTATGGGTCTGCCATTGGGGCGCATCGCGAATCACGCGGTTTGCCCCGGACGGATCGGTGGAGCGCATCGTGCCCGTGCCGACGGCGCAGGTGACGAAATGCGCCTTCGGTGGACCGGACCTCTCGACGCTCTACATCACAACGGCATCCATCGGCCACGATCCGCATGTGGACCCGATGGCGGGCCATCTGTTCAGGCTGGATACGGGCGGCATTCGTGGAATGAAGACCAGCATCTTCGAGGGTTGAGCATGGCGATCGAGCGTTTCGGCACCGTAAGCGGTGAGGATGTCCTGGAGATCACCCTCACCGGTCCTGACGAGATGCAGATGAAGGTGCTGACCTGGGGCGCCGTGATCCGCGACCTGATCGTGCCCTTTTCGGGTGGCCGGCAGCGCGTGGTGCTCGGTCTCAATTCCATCGAGGATTACATCGCCCACTCGCCCTATTTCGGCGCCGTCGTGGGCCGGCACGCCAACCGCATCGGCGGCGCGCGGTTCACGATCAGGAACAAGACCTACCGGCTCGATGCCAATGAGGGAGACAACCAGCTTCATGGCGGCTCCATGGGCTTCGGCACAAGGCATTGGAGCATCGTCGCGCATAGCGAGGAGAGCGTCACCTTAAGCCTCGTCTCCGAGAACGGCGACATGGGCTATCCGGGGCGTGTGGTCGCCACCTGCACCTATCATCTATTGCCCAATGCCACCCTCGGCATCGAGCTGACGGCAACCACCGACCAGCAGACGCCGGTGAATCTCACCACGCACAGCTATTTCAACCTGGATGGCAGCGCGAACATTCTCTCGCACCAGCTGACGATCGCGGGCGATTACATCACGCCGACGCGGCACGATCTCATTCCCACGGGGGAGATTTTGCGGGTGGCCGATTCCGCTTACGATTTCACGGCGGCGCGATCCGTCGGCGCGGAGCTCATCAACGACGATACCCTCTACGATACCAACTACGTGCTGCGAGGCCCTTACGGGGTACTCCGCCATGCGGCCACGCTGTCATCGCCCGCGAACGGTCTCAACATGGAGCTATGGAGCACGGAGCCCGGCGTGCAATTCTATGCTGGGCACATGATCGATATCCCGGTTTCCGGCCTCGATGGCGCGCAGTATGGGCGTCACGCGGGTCTCTGCCTGGAACCGCAGCGTTTTCCCGACAGCCCCAATAATGCCCATTTCCCATCGTCTCTTCTCAGGCCGGGGCAGATTTCCAGGCAAGTCAGCGAACTGCGGTTCTCCGGCTAGCCTGGAACCTTGCCACAACTTGGCCGTTTTTTCTGCAGGCGTTGCGTTCCGCGAAAAACACGAATGAAAAGGGAATGCTCTCGATGCCCGTGCTCGATGCGAAGGCCTTGGAAATCGATCCCCGTGGAATGGCTTTCCTCAAGAGCGTCCTGCGTCAAAAGCCGCTGGCATCGCCGATCGAACCCAAGGGGGTATCCCCCCGGAAGGAGCTGCCGGCCTCTTTGAGGATGCGTCTGCGCCTGGGGCGCAGAGCCAAGGCTCTCATCTGGCATCAGGCGTGAACGGATCGCGTCAGGCCGCGAGACCGCGCTTGGCGAGAAGCGCATCCACCGTCGGCAGGCGTCCGCGGAACGACGTGTAGGCTTCCGCCGGATCGCGCAGGTTTCCGGCCGAGTAGATGAAGCGCTTCAGCTTCTCCGCCATTTCCCTGTTGAAGGCATCGCCCGTTTTCTCGAAGGCCACGAAGGCATCCGCGTCCAGAACCTCCGACCAGAGATAGCTGTAATAGCCTGACGAATAGCCGTCGCCGGAGAACACATGCGCGAAATGCGGCGTGCGGTGGCGCATGATGATCTCGCGCGGCATGCCGATCTTCTCCAGCGTCTCCTTTTCGAAGGCTGATACGTCGAGATCGGCCGCGTCCTTGCGGCGATGGAGTTCCAGATCGACGAAGGCGGAGGCGAGGTACTCGACCGTGGCGAAGCCCTGGTTGAAGTTGCGGGCCGCCATGAGGCGCTCCAGCAATTCCTCCGGGATCGGCTCACCGGTGCGGTAATGGGTGGCGTAACGGCGCAGGATGTCGGGTTGCGACAGCCAGTGTTCGTAGAGCTGCGAGGGTAGCTCCACGAAATCCGTCGAGACGGCGGTGCCCGCAAGCAGCGGATAGGTCACGTTGGAGAGAAGCCCGTGCAGGCCGTGGCCGAATTCGTGGAAGAGTGTGCGCGCATCGTCGAAGCTCAGGAGCGACGGCTCGCCCGCGCCGCCCTTCGCGAAATTCATCACGTTGACGATGATCGGGCGCACATCGCCGGTCAGCTTTTCCTGAGAGCGGAAGGCGCTCATCCACGCGCCGCTGCGTTTCGAGCTTCGGGCGAAGTAATCGCCGATGAAAGTGCCGATATGTTTGCCGTCCACGTCCAGAACTTCCCAGGCGCGGATATCGGGATGATAGCGCGGGAAGTCCTTCAGCTCCTTGAAGCTCAAGCCGAACAGACGGTGTGCGGTCTCAAAAGAGGCTTCGATGATGCGGTCGAGCTGGAAGTACGGTTTGATCACGGCTTCATCGAGATTGTGCCGCTCCATGCGCACCTGATCCGCATAGAAGCGCCAGTCCCAGGGCTCGATGACGATGTTGTCGCCCTTCGCCTGCGCGAGAGCCTGCAAGTCGTCCCGCTCTTCCTGCGCGCGCTTGCGGGCGGGCGTCCACACGTCGTTGAGGAGCTTCAGCACTGCGTCAGGCGTCTTCGCCATAGTGTCGGAAAGCTTGAAGTCGGAGAAGGTCTCGTAGCCCAGGAGCTTCGCGCGCTCGACGCGCAGAGCCGCCATTTCGGCGATGATGGCCTTGTTGTCGGTGGCGCCACCCGTGTCGCCGCGTGACGCCCAGCCCTTGAAAGCCTGCTCGCGCAGGTCGCGCCGCTTCGAGAATTGCAGGAAGGGTTCGATGCTCGACCGTGACAGGGTAATCACGTATTTGCCGGAGAGGCCCCGCTCCTCGGCGGCCTGTGCTGCCGCCTCGCGCAGGAAGGACGGCAGGCCTTCGAGATCGGCCTCGCCGTCGAGCACGAGCTGATAGGATTTCTCGTCGGCCAGAACGTTCTGAGCGAATTGCGTGCCGAGGCTCGCGAGCCGTTCGGTAATAGTGGCAAGGCGCTTCTTCTCCTCGCCCTGCAGCTTGGCGCCCGCACGCACGAAGATGGTTTGATAGCGGTCGAGCACGCGCGCCTGCTCCTGCGTCAGGCCCAAAGACTCACGCTTTTCGTAGAGATCGGCGACGCGCTTGTAGAGCGCCTCGTTCATGAAGATGCTGTTGCGGTGCTTGGCAAGAACCGGCGCGAGATCGCGCTCGATAGCCTGAATGGCCTCGTTCGTATGCGAGCCCGAGAGGTTGAAGAACACGCCGCCCACGCGCTTGAGGGAAGCGCCGCCGCGCTCCATGGCCTCGATGGTGTTGGCGAAAGTAGGCGCCTCGCTGCTGTCCGCAATCGCCTTGATCTCGGCCTGCTGTTCGGCAAGCGCGCTGTCAAAGGCAGGTCGATAATGCTCCGGCGTGATGCTCTCGAAAGGCGGAAGGCCGAAAGGCGTGCTCCAGGGGCCAAGAAGAGGATTATTGGCCGAATGTACGCTTGAAGCCGTCATGAATCGCTCCGCCTTTGTCAGTGATCGTGTTGCCCACTCTTACCCGCCTCAAGCGTCATGCGGAAGAGGCGGAGAAACTCAGCCCTGCGCCAGATGCCGGTTGAGGAAGGCGAGCGAGCGTTGCGTGGCGTCCTCTTCGGCCGCGCCCCGGAAGCCGTGGCCCTGGCCCGGATAGACCTTGATCTCATACGGCACGTTCTGCTGGCGCAGCAGGGCCTCGACCGCATAGGCATTGGCCACCGGCACGATAGGATCGGCGGAGCCGTGCAGCACCAGGGTCGGCGGCAGCTGCGATGTCGCGGCAATGGCGCCTTGCGGCAGCGGCCCGAAATAATTGACCAGGGTTTTCACGCGCGGGTCCGTGCTGGCGACGGCAAGCCCCAGCGCCGCGCCGAGCGAAATGCCGACGATCCCGATGCGGTTCGGATCAGCGAGAGGCTGCTTCGCGGCGAAGGCGAGAGCATCCTGGACCGCATCCATCCAGGGCATGAAGTTCTGGAAAAGCGTGGCGAAGGAGGCCCGCTTCTCGCCCGTTCGGTCGAGGTAATGGACGAGGTGAACCTGATAGCCGGCGGCAGCGACCGCGCGGGCGCCCTCGCGGTATTGCGTATTCCGGTTCAAGCCGTCCGCCCCGTGCAGCATCAGCACCGTCGGGCACGGAGCCTCGCTGCGGGGTTGAAAGGTCTCGACCATGATGGGCTTGGCGCCGCTCTTGAAGGTGTTGCGCTGAGTGGTCACGGGCATGGAGCGTGGCTTATCCTGTCGGGCATGGAGGTTCGTGGAGACGGCAAGGGTCGCGCCGATGAGAACGCTGCGTCGGGTCAGGGTCATAGGGCTTGGAAACTGCGAAAGGGGGCCGGGATATCCATGAAGTGGGGTCTCGGATTGGTGCCTTGCAGATGGCAAAAAGTCCCAGCACCGCCCCGGGGGCCGTTTCAGGGTAATGGTCAAGGATCGTTTGCAGGCTCCGTACGTTGTTTGCAGAGCCGCGAGCTGTTCTCGCGCCACCAGAGATCGACCCGATGAGTCAAGCCCCTGTTCCTGCGCCATCTGAGAATGAGATTGAGCCGCCCGGCGTTCCAGGCCTGTCGGGCCTGCTGACCCTGGCGGTGGGTGTCGTCGTCCTGTCGGCACTCTATGTGGGTCAGGAGGTCTTCCTGCCGGTGGTGATGGCCATTCTTCTGGCTTTTGTGCTGGCGCCCTTCGTGGACCTGATGCGCCGCTGGCATCTGGGGCGTGTGCCCTCGATCATCATCGCGGTTCTCGTCGCGCTGGGCATCATCGTCTCGATCGGCGGCGTCATCGGGTTCCAGCTTGCGGGGTTGGCATCCGATCTTCCCCGCTACCAGACCACCATCGAAAGCAAGATCGGCTCTCTGCGTGAGGGAACCATCGGTAAATTGTCCCAGTCGTTGCGCGATTTCGGGCACCGGTTCGACCGCGCGGTCGCCGAGCAGCCAAAGGAGAGCGGGCAACCTTCAACGGGCGCCGCTGAGCCGTCGGCTCCCGCTGAGCCGGGGCCGTTGCCTGTCGAGGTTCACCAGCCTGATCCGACCCCGGCTCAGATGGCGCGCGACGTCTTGCTTCCCGTGCTCGAACCGCTGGCCACCATGGGTATCGTCTTCGTGGTGCTGATCTTCATTCTCATGCAGCGCGAGGATCTGCGCGATCGCATGATCCGCCTTTTCGGCGCCAGCGACCTGCACCGCACCACGGTCGCCATGGACGATGCCGCCCGGCGCCTGAGTCGCTATTTCCTCACGCAGCTCGCCCTGAATGCCTCCTTCGGTGTCGTGGCCGGCCTCGGTCTCTGGGCCATAGGCGTGCCGAGTCCCGCCCTGTGGGGCGTCTTCGCGGCCCTCATGCGCTTCGTGCCCTATATCGGCTCCTTCGTCGCTGCCATCCCGCCGGTCATTCTGGCGGCGGCTGTCGATCCCGGCTGGTCGATGGCGCTGATGACCCTGGCGCTGTTCCTCATCGGCGAGCCCCTGATGGGCCATGCAATCGAGCCGGTGGTCTATGGACAGAGCACGGGCCTCTCGCCTTTCTCGGTGGTGATCTCCGCGATCTTCTGGACATGGCTGTGGGGACCCATAGGCCTTCTCATCGCAACGCCGCTCACGCTTTGCCTCGTGGTTCTGGGACGTCACGTGGAGAGGTTGGAATTTCTGGACGTGCTCCTCGGCGACAGGCCGGCTTTGACGCCTGCGGAAAACCTCTATCAGCGCATGCTGGCCGGCGACCCCGACGAAGCCCTGGAATCGGCGGAGCTGCTTTTGAAGGAGCGTTCCCTCACCTCTTATTACGACGAGGTGGCCCTTAGAGGTTTGCAGCTTGCCGCCAACGACGCGACGCGCGGCGTGCTCACCCATCGCCAGCTCGATCAGGTAAGGGATGTGATCACTTCGCTCGTGCAGGATCTCTCCAGCCACAGCGACATCGAGCCGCCGGCTCACGAAACCAAGGACGAGCCGGTTGCATCGCCGCAGAGCGAGAAGCCCGCGATCAAGGAACCTGCCATCGTCGGCGAGATGCCGCATGAGGACAAGATCGCCGACGCGTGGCGTACGGATGGCGCCGTGCTGTGCATCGCGGGCCGAGGGCCACTGGACGAGGCGGCGTCCGAGATGCTGGCGCAGCTGCTGAACAAGCACGGGCTCGGCAGCAGGCTCGTGCCGCACGAGGCCGTTTCACGGTCTTCGATCTTCAACCTCGACATGACCGGCGTGCAGATGATCTGCATCAGCTATCTGGAAATCAGCGGCACACCCGCGCATCTGCGTTATCTGCTGCGCCGCCTGCGCAATCAGGCACCGAAGGCTCCCATCGTCGTGGGCCTGTGGCCGGCAGAGGATGCGGTGCTGAAGAGCGAGGCGATGCGCTCGACGCTTGGCGCGGATTATTATGTGTCGTCCATGCGCGATGCCGTGGTGCGCTGTCTCAAGGTCGCGACCGGCGAGGAGCAGATGCCGCAGGCGGTGACGACGGAGAAGGCCGCGAATGAAGGAGCGGGAAAGCGCCTGCCGTTGCCGGCTTAAACACTCCAGCTACATGCACACTGCCGTCATGGCCGGGCTTGTCCCGGCCATCCCGATTGTTTGAAACGCCGCGCTTTTCCACACGTCATCACCGGCACAAGGCCGGTGATGACGTGTGGAGAGTTCTTCACCCAAAAAAAATCCCGGAGGGCTCGCGCCGTCCGGGATTGCAATGCTCGACAAAGGTGAACGCCTTCAGGCAGCGTTCTTCCGCGCCAGGCGCGCCTTGATGCTCGCGGGATCCGCGCGGGGCGTCGCCGCGAAAAGCGACTTGGTGTAGTCGTGCTTCGGATCGGAGAACAACGCTTCGCGGGTGCCGTATTCCACCGCCTCGCCGAAATACATCACCATCACCTCATCGGCGATATAGCGCACCACCGACAGGTCGTGGCTGATGAAGACGTAGGTGAGGTTGAATTCGTCCTGCAGGTCGGCCAGCAGGTTCAGCACCTGTGCCTGAACCGAAAGGTCGAGGGCGGAAACCGGCTCGTCGAGAACGAGCAGGCTCGGGTTGAGCATCAGCGCACGGGCAATCGCGATGCGCTGGCGCTGGCCGCCGGAGAACATGTGCGGGTAGCGGTTGTAATGCTCCTCGCCGAGTCCGACCTTCTTCAGCAGGGTCATGGCGCGCTCGCGGCGCTCGTCTGCCGGAACGTTGCCCTGGATCACCAGCGGCGCGGTCAGCACGTCGCCGATCTTCTGGCGCGGGTTGAGCGAGCCGTAGGGGTTCTGGAATACGATCTGCACTTCGCGGCGCAGATCCTTCGTCAGGTCACCCTTCGCGATGTCGACCTTCTTCCCTTGAATGAAGAGATCACCGGACGTCGCGGGATCGATCAGCGTGAGAATGCGCGCAAGCGTGGACTTGCCGCAGCCGCTTTCGCCGACGATTGCCAAGGTCTTGCCCCGCTCGACCGAGAAGCTCACGCCCTTGACGGCATGAACGACTCCGCCCTTGGAGAAGAGGCCTCCGGGCAGTTGGTAATCCCGGACGATGTTTCTGGCTTCGAGAACAATACTCATGATACGGCCGCTCCGGCGATCTCGCTTCCGTCCTTGAAATAATCGGCGATGGTGGGCAGACGGTCGCCCGTGGCGTTGTCCGGCAACGCGGCAAGAAGGGCCTTCGTGTAGTTGCTGCGCGGGTTCTCGAACAGCGACAGAACGTCGGCTTCTTCCATCTTGCGGCCTTTGTACTGCACCACGACACGGTCGGCGGTCTCTGCGACCACGCCCATGTTGTGCGTGATCATGATCATGCCCATGCCATACTTGGCCTGAAGATCCACGAGAAGGTCGAGAATCTGCTTCTGGATAGTGACATCGAGCGCGGTGGTCGGTTCGTCTGCGATCAACAGTTTCGGATTGCAGGCGATGGCCATGGCGATCATCACGCGCTGGCACTGGCCGCCCGACATCTGGTGCGGGAACGAATCCAGGCGCTCGGCGGGATTGGGAATGCCGACGGCGGTCAGAAGCTCGATGGCGCGGGCACGCCGTTCCTTCCGTCCGAGGCCGAGATGGAAGCGTAAGACTTCCTCGATCTGGAAGCCGACGGTGTAGCACGGATTGAGGCTTGCCACCGGCTCTTGGAAGATCATCGCGATGTCCTTGCCGACGATCTTGCGGCGCTCGGAATCGGACAGGCTCAGGAGATCGCGGCCGTTGAAGGTCATCTTGTCGGCGGTGACCTTCGCCGTCCAGGGCAGGAGCCCCATCACGGCGAGCATCGACACGGATTTGCCCGAGCCGGATTCGCCGACGATGGCCAGCACCTCGCGCTCGTGCACTTTCAGCGACACCCCGTCGACCGCCCGGAACATGCCGGTAGTGGTCTGAAACTCGACGACGAGATTCTCGATTTCAAGAAGCGCCATGATCAGGACCTCTTCAGTTTCGGATCGAGGGCATCGCGAAGGCCGTCGCCCAGAAGGTTGAAGGCCAGCACCGTGATGAGAATCGCGAAGCCGGGGAAGGTCACGACCCACCAGGCGCGAAGCACGAATTCACGCGCATCGGCCAGCATGGTGCCCCATTCAGGCGACGGCGGCTGTGCGCCGAGGCCGAGGAAGCCGAGCGCCGCGGCGTCGAGGATCGCGGTCGAGATGCCGAGCGAAGCCTGCACGATGAGAGGCGCGGTGCAGTTCGGCAGCACTTCCTTGAACATCAGGCGCAAGGGTCCGGCACCGCTGACGCGGGCCGCCATGACGTAATCCTTCGAGACCTCGGTGATGACGGCCGCGCGTGCAAGGCGCACGTAATGCGGCAGGATCACAAGCGCCACGGCCGTCATCGAGTTGATGAGGCCGGGGCCCAGGATCGCGACGATCACGATGGCCAGCAGCAGGCTCGGCAGGGTGAGGATGATGTCCATCACGCGCATGATGGCGATCTCGGTCAAGCCGCGCACATAACCGGCGACAAGGCCGAGAACGGTGCCGATCAAGATCGATACCGTTACGACCATGATGCCGATCAAAAGCGACAGACGCGCGCCGTAGATGAGGCGCGAGAGCATGTCGCGTCCGATCGGGTCCGTTCCGAGCGGATAGGCGATCGAGCCGCCCTCCTGCCAGAACGGCGGCTTCAGGGCGATGGTGGTGTCGGTGATGTAAGGCGAGTGAGGCGCCACCACATCCGCGAACAGGGCGAGCAGCACCACGACGACGATCACGACAAGGCCTGCGACGGCGCCGTGATTGGCGCTGAAATAGCCCCAGAACTCGCGGAAGGGGTGGGGCGGGGTGGCCGTCGGCGCGGCGACGGACGGAGCTTCCATGGTTTCAGTTGTCATCGCGTATGCCTAATGCGCGGATTGATGATGCCGTAAGTCAGGTCGACGATCAGGTTCACGCTCATGACGATGGCGCCGACGAGCAGAATGCCTCCCTGAAGTACAGGGTAATCACGGCGGAAGATCGCCTCGATCAGCCATTTGCCGATGCCCGGCCATGAGAAGATCGTCTCGGTCAGGATGGCACCTGTGAACAGCACGCCGATCTGCAGGCCGATCACGGTTACGACCGGGATCATGGCGTTGCGCAGGGCGTGCAGGGCGATAATGCGGAAACGTGAAAGACCTTTGGCTTTCGCCGTGCGGATATAGTCTTCGCCCAGAACTTCGAGCATGGCCGAGCGCGTCATGCGGGCAATGACCGCAAGCGGCACGGTCCCAAGCACGATGGTCGGCAGGATCAGATGCTCGAGAGCCGACCTGAATGCGCCCTCATCATCCGACAGGAGCGAGTCGATCAGGAGGAAGCCCGTGACCGGCTCGATGTAATAGATCACGTCGATGCGGCCCGAGACCGGCGTCAAGCCGAATTGTACGGAGAACAGCAGGATGAGGATCAGGCCCCACCAGAAGATCGGCATGGAATATCCGGTCAGGGAAATCCCCATCACGCCGTGATCGAAGATCGAGTTTCGCCGCACCGCAGCCAGAATTCCTGCCGGAATGCCGAGGATCAGAGCGAACAGAATGGCGCAGATGCCCAGCTCGACCGTTGCCGGAAACAGGCTCTGGAATTCAGTCAGCACGGATTCCCGCGTGACGATCGATTTGCCGAGATCGCCATGCAGCACGCGGCTGACATAGATTCCGTATTGAACCAGCAAGGGCTGATCCAAACCGAAATCCTTCTTGAGCTGCTCGTGGCGTACGGGATCAATGCCGCGCTCGCCGGCCATGGTTTCGATCGGGTCGCCAGGGACGAGCCGGATTAGGAAGAAGGCCGCCAGTGTGATTCCGATGAAGGTCGGAATGAGGAGGCTCAGTCGGGTCAGGATGAAGCGGATCATGTCTTATAAAACGGAAAAAGGCGGAGCAGCCAGAAGCTGCTCCGCCGGAGGCCAATGGAAAAGCCTTACTTACCCTTGATATCCACGCCGTAGAAGGTGTGGCGACCGAAAGGCGACAGCTTGAAGTCAACCACTTCCTTGCGGACGGGCTTCAGCTGCACGGCATGGGCGATCGTAAACCAGGGAGCCTGCTCCTTGAAGATCACCTGAGCCTGCTCGTAGAGCTTCGTGCGCTCAGCCTGATCGGTCACGACTTTCGCCTTGGTGACGAGATCGTCGAAGGGCTTGTAGCAGAACTTCGCAACGTTCGAGCCCGAGGCGCTCTGTGCCGAGGCGCAGCCGAGCAGGGTGTGAAGGAAGTTGTCCGGATCGCCGTTGTCGCCGGTCCAGCCGAGCTGCACCATCTGGTGCTCGCCGGCCTGGGCGCGCTTGCGATACTCGCCCCACTCATAGGACTTGATCTCAGCCTTCACGCCAACCTTGGCGAGATCAGCCTGCATCAGCTCGGCCATGCGCTTGCCGTTCGGGTTATACGGGCGCTGGACGGGCATGGCCCACAGATCGGTCTCAAGACCATTCGGATAGCCAGCTTCGGCGAGAAGCTTCTTGGCGGCTTCCGGGTTGTACTCGTCGTCCTTGACGGACTTGTTGTACGACCACATGGACGGCGGGATCGGGTTGATGGCCGGGACGCCCGAGTCGAGATAGATCGCCTTGACGAGAGCCTTCTTGTCGATGGCCATGTTGAGCGCCTTGCGGACGCGCACGTCGTCGAAGGGCTTCTTCTGGGTGTTGTAGGCGAGCATGCCGATGTTGAGGCCGGCCTGCTCCATCAGCGTGACGTTCGGGTCCTTCCTAATGGCCTCGATGTCAGCTGGGTTCGGATACGGCATCACGTGGCACTCACCCTTCTGGAGCTTGGCCCAGCGAACGGAGGCGTCCGGCGTGATCGAGAACACGAGATCGTCGATCTTTGCCTTGCCACCCCAGTACTCAGGAAAAGCCTTGAAGCGGACGATGGCATCCTTCTGGTACTGCACGAGGGAGAACGGGCCGGAGCCGATTGGGTCTTGGTCGACCTTCTCAGGGGTGCCGGCCTTCAGCATGGCATCGGCATATTCCTTCGACTGGACGCCAGCCCACTGCATGGCGAGGTTCGCCAGGAACGGGGCTTCAGGCTGATTGATCGTGATCTTGACGGTGTAGTCGTCGACCTTTTCGACCGACTTCAGCAGCTTGGGCATGCCCATGTCGGTGAAGTAGGAGTGGTTCGGGCTCGTCACCTTGAAATAAGGATTCTCTTCCTTCCACTGACGCTCGAACATGAACACGATGTCGTCGGCATTCAGGGTGCGGGTCGGCTTGAAATTCTTGTTGGAGTGGAACTTCGCGTTCTTGCGGATGTGGAACGTGTAGACTGTGCCGTCAGCAGAGATGTCCCACTTCTCGGCGAGGCCGGGGACGACTTTGGTGCCGCCGCGCTCGAAATCGACGATATTGTCGTAGATGTGCTCGTTCACGTCGAAGGAGGTGCCGGTGGTGTTGATACCGGGATAGAAGTTTTCCGGGCTGCCCTCTGAGCAGTAAACGAGGGTTTTGGCGGCCAGCGGGGCGGCGGCCAGGAAAGCCGGAACGCAGATCGCTGCGAAAAGGGCTGATTTCTTCATTATGTTGGTCCTCTGAGACGGCGCTACTCGTGGCCGTTCTGTGACGAAGTTAAGGTGCGAAGCCCCAATAATGTCAATCTATCCACGCAAGCTTGGACGAATTTTAGACGAATTTTACCATTTCATGCCTTTCCGGCGCGAATTTTGAATTTCCTGCGATGTCAATTTTCCGCGATTTTAAAGGATTCCTGAGGCTTGACCGGATTTTCATCCACAGCTCAGCGTCAAATTGGTAAATTCGGTCAAGCCGAAGCCGAGGCTTCGCTCTGTTCCGTAGGGGCAGCCTCGACGACCTTGGCGGCGAGATCCGTGCGGCTGAAGGGTTTGTTCAGGAGCAGGTACTTGTCCGGCATCCGGGCCGGGTCCGCATAGCCCGTCACCAGAAGGACGCCGAGATCGGGCCGGACGAGGCGTGCCTTGTCGGCGAGTTCCGTCCCGGTCATCCCAGGCATGGCGAAGTCGGCGATCAGCAGGTCGAGATGGTTGTCCGCCCGGAGTATATCGAGCGCCGTCGCGCCGTCGGCGGCTTCCACCACCCGGTGGCCCATCTCGGAGAGATAGGCGGCCGTGACGGTCCGCACCTCCGCGTCGTCGTCGACCAGGAGGACGCGCACCTTGCGGGCGGCAATCTCGGTTTCCACCTGCCGGGCGGGATCCTTCGGGTTTTCCACGCTGGTGCGCGAGAGATAGAGTTCCACGGTGGTGCCCGCGCCCAATGTGCTGTTGATGACCACCGTGCCGCCGGATTGCTGCGCAAGGCCATAGACCATCGGCAGGCCAAGGCCCGTTCCCTTGCCCACATCCTTGGTCGTGAAGAACGGCTCCAGCACGCGCGACAGGACCTCGGGCGGAATGCCCGTGCCCGTATCCGCCACCGCGATCACCACGTATTCGCCTTGGGCGAGATCCGCGATGCGCCCGTCCTCGACATTCTCGTTGCGCGTGGAAAGAGTGAGGATGCCGTTCTCCGGCATCGCGTCGCGGGCATTGATGCAGAGATTCAGGATCGCGAGTTCGAGCTGATCCGGATCGACCATTGCCGTCCAAAGGCTGTCCGCGAGTTGTTTCTCGATGCGGATCATGCCGCCCAGCGTGCGCATCAGCAGATCGTTCATCTCGACGATCACCTGGTTGACGTCGACGGCCTGGAGCCGCAGGTCGCGCTGCCGGCTGAAGCTCAGAAGCCTCTGCGTCAGCGAAGCGCCGCGCTCGGCTGCGTAAGTTGCGTTCTGCAGAAGCCGCGTGAGACGCGGATCATCGGGCGCGCGGCGGGAGGCGAGATCGAGACTGCCGAGCACGGCCATGAGCAGATTGTTGAAATCATGCGCCACGCCACCGGCGAGCGTGCCGAGCGCCTGCATCTTGTCGGCCTGGCGCAGGCGCATCTCCATCAGCTTGCGCTCGGTGATGTTGCGCTCGATGGTGGCGAGCTTCGTCACTGCGCCCGATTCATCGAGGATCGGAATGTGGTTGATGAGGAACCATTGCGTTTCGCTCTCAGCGCCGATGCGTTCCTCGACGACTTCATCGGGCGCTTTCGCAGCAATGGCGCGCCGTTCAGCCTCTTCGATCATCTGCGCACGCTGGGGCGAAACGAAATCGCGCTCACGATGGCCGATGCAGGCATCCGCTTGACCCGCGATGCTTTTCGCCTTGGCTGAATTGAGCCGCACGAATCGTCCGTCGCGATCCTTGAAGGAGATCAGATCGTCGGAACTTTCCATCAGGCCGCGCAGCAGCGCGCGCTCGGTGTCGAGTTCCTGCGCGAGTCGGCGGCGCTGATAGGCGACGGCCACCATGTTGGAGAGCGCGTCGGGATCCCAGGGCTTGGGCATGTAGGCCATGATGCGGCCCTTGTTGACCGCGCCGATGACCGCTTTCAGATCCGCATAACCCGTCAGGAGAATCGCTTCCGCATTGGTGGAGATGCGCGCCTTGGCGAGAAATTCATCGCCTGGCATTTCCGGCATGCGCTGATCGGAGATGATGATCGCGATGTCCGGTTCATGCTTGATGATGTCGAGCGCCTTGATCGGCGACGATGCGGTCAGCACGCGGTAATCGCCCTCGAAGAGATCCTCGAGCGCAACGAGAATGTCCGGCTCGTCATCGACGACCAGGATCGTTCCGTTTTCCGCTTTCATCTCACTCGCAAGCATCATCAACCAATTCGTCTCGGGATCGTGATGGTGAAAGAAGCGCCGCCGAGAGGCCCCTCATCCACCGTAAGCGATCCTTTGTGGGCCTGAACGACGCTATAGGCAATCGCAAGGCCAAGCCCGGTTCCGGACCCCACGGATTTTGTCGTGAAGAACGGCTCGAAAATTCGCTCCCTCAGCTCTGCTGGGATGCCCGGACCCGTATCGCTGATCCTGATGGTATAGGTTGTCTCGTCGCTTTCGGTTTCAATATCGATCGCCCCGGTACTTTTGATCGCATCGGCGGCGTTGCCGACGATGTTCATCACCACCTGGTTGAGAAGGGCTGGGGAGCAATAAAGGTCCGGCGCGGCCTCGTAACGGCGGCGGACATCGATCCGCGCCCCGATCTTATGGCCGAGGAGGGCCAGCACGGTTTCGATGGATTCCGGCACGTTGACGGTCTGGAAATCGCCCTCGTCGAGGCGTGAGAAGCGCCTGAGATTGAGAACGAGCTCCTGGATCCGCCCCAGACCCAGCTTCATCGCGCCCACCCGGTCCTGGGACTTGGCGACCTGCCGCTCCAGGCCGGTCTCGGGCGGCAGCCTCGTGGCGATCTCGCCTAAAAGACGCTCCACGGTTCCCTGATGGGCCTGAACGAAGGCGAGCGGATTGTTGATCTCATGCGCGATGCCGGCCACCAATTCGCCCAAGGAGGCCATCTTGGCTGCCTGGACGAGCTGGGCCTGTGTTCCCTTCAGCCGTTGATTCGCCTCCTCCAGCTCCCGATTCGCCTTGGCGAGGGCCTCGGCTGACGCCGCCTCCGCCCGGGCGCGGGCCAGCGCCAGTTCACGCCCGCGCAGCTCGGCCTCGATGCGCCAGTTCTCGTCCTGCATGAGCTTGCGGCGCACGAGCGCGCGGATGCGCACCCGCATCACGTCGGGCTCCACGGTCGTGGGCACGATGTCGTCCACACCGGCGGAGAAAGCGCGGGCGAGCATGTCGCCTCCCTCTTCGTTGCCGAGGCCGACAATGGCGAAGCTCGGCACCTCCATGCCCGGCATGGGGGCAAGGCCGCGATAGGTGTTGAGCTGCCGGCACAGCTCGATGCCGTCGAAGCTGGGGCTCAGGAGATTGACCAGCACGCAGTCCCAGGTGGAGCCGGGGCTGCGGATCTGTTGGAGCGCGGCGACGGCATCGCTGGCCTGGGTGACGGAATAGCCCTCGCGGGCGAGCAGATCCTGCATGGCGATGCGCCGGGTCGTGCTGTCATCGACAACGAGAACGCAGGCGCGGCGGAAGGTGCCGAAGCTCGGCGCCTCGCTCTCATCCTTCGATTCGGGCGGCGGAGCCCGGCGGCGCAGGAGAGCCTTGATACGCAGGATGATCAGCTCCTGCTCGGCGGATTTCGAGATATAGGCGTCGGCGCCGCTCTCCAGCCCCTGCCGCTCCACGCCCCGCTCGCGGGCTTCGGTCAGCATGATCACGGGCGTAGCCCGGGTGCGCACGTTCAGGCGCATCTGGCGGGTCAGCTCGTCGCCGTTCATGCCGGGCAGGTGGTAATCGGCGATCACGAGGTCGGGCAGCTTCTCGTTCAGGCCGTCGAGCGCCGCCTCGGCGGTGGCGTGCCAGGACACGCTGAAGCCGTTCGTCTCCAGCATGTACCGGAGCTGAAGGGCCTGCGTTTCGGAATCCTCGACGAGGAGAATATGAGCGGCCTGGGCCACGGCGCCTGCGCTCATTCAGCCTCCCCCCGTGTCAGCCTCAGGATTCGGGGAGCGATCAGGTCGAGGGGCAGGCTGATACGGGCGCCGCCCATGCGCTGGGCCGCCGCCGGCATGCCGTAGACCACGGCGGTGGTCTCGTCCTCGGCCAGGGTGTATCCGCCGGCCTGGCGCAGTTCCACGAGGCCCTTGGCCCCATCTTCGCCCATGCCGGTGAGAATGACCCCGAGCCCGCGCCGGCCGGCCGTCTTCGCCATCGATCGGAACAGGGCGGTGGCGGAGGGGCGCTGGTTGCCGATCGGCGGCTCCCCACTCACCCGCAGGGTGCCGGCGGGCGAGAGCATGAGATGCCGGTCGCCCGGCGCCACATAGACCCGGCCGCCGACCGGGATTTCCTGATCCTGAGCGAGGCGCACGTCGAGGGGCATCAGCCCGTTCAGCCAGGAGGCGAACCCCTCCATGAAGGGCGCGCCCATATGCTGGACGAGGAGAATCGGCAGAGGGAAATCGGCGGGCAGGCTGCCGAGGACCTTGGCGAGGGCTGGGGGGCCGCCCGTCGAGGCCGCGATGCCCATGATGCTGGGGCGGGAGAGGTCCGTCTCCGATTCGCGGCTGAAAACCGATGCGGGAGCCACTGAACGCCAGGCGAAGGAGCGCTGCCGGACGACCGGAACCTGGCTCATGATGTAGAGCTGGGTGCAGATGGTCTCGGCGATGCCCGCATAACCGGCGCTCGATACGCCGACCGGCTTTTCCACGACGGTGAGAGCACCTGCGCGAAGCGCGTTCATGGAGATCTTGAGGGAGGAATCCTCGATGCTGTCGGCGATCACCACGATGGGGGTCGGGCGTTCCGTCATGATGCGGCGGGTGGCTTCCAGCCCGTCCATGCCCGGAAGGCGGATATCCATCGAGATCACATCCGGTTGAACGCGGTCGATCTCTTGGAGCGCTTCTTCCGCCGATTCCACGGCGGCGGCGACTGTGAGGCGCGGATCCCGGGAAATGATGTGGACGAGCAGCTGCCGGACGACGAGGGAATCCTCGACGACCATCACCCTGACCCGCGATTGAGACGAGTCGCTCATAAAACCTGCCCGATCGTCGCCAGCAACTCGCGCTGGTCGAACTTCTGCTTGGTAATATAGGCGCTCGCTCCGAGATCGAGACCCTTGCGCACATCTTCCGGGTCAGCCCGCGAGGTCATAAGGATGACCGGGAGGGCCGAGAGGCGCGGATCAGTCTTGATGGCTTGGAGCAGGCCGAAGCCGTCCATGCGCGGCATTTCCACGTCCGCGATGACGAGATCGATGATCGCTTCGCCCGACCGCAGCACATTGAGCGCATCGAGGCCGTCGACACTGAGAAGCACCTGATAGCCCTGAGCCTCCAGGATGCTCTTTTCGAGCGTCCGGGTGGTGATGGAATCGTCCACCACCAGGATCGTCCGGGCCTGTTGTGTCGCCTCGACGGCTAGGCCGAGGCCCGCGGCGGCGAGCCTGCTTTCGTTCCGGACCCAATGGTCGATCAGGCGCTCGGGGCTGAGCACGAGCGCGGGCATTTCGTTCTCGAGGAGAATCGTTCCGGACACCATTTCGCTCAAGCCGATGGCCTGCACGTCGCTGACGAGCGTGGTGCGCACGTCATGGAACGCGTTGACGGCAAGGGCGCAGGTGCGGGAGCCATGGCGGATGAGCACGGCTTTCACGCTCCCGGCCTCGGTGGGGATGGGGGCATTGGCGGATCCTGTGAGGGCTGCAAGGGCGATCACAGGAGTCACAACGTCTTGCCCCTCGATCTCGATCCGTGCGGCAGGACGTCCCTCCACATGTTCGAGGGAACTCGTGCTCAGCCGCAGCAGGCGCACCACCGCATGGGCCGGCAATCCGAACATGCGCCCTTCCGCCTCCATCAACAGGAGAGGCTGGCGCGCAGCGGTGAAGGGCACGTTCAGCAGAACCTCGGTGCCGGCGGGAAAGCGTGGCCGCAGCAGAACCGAGCCCTGCATCTTGCGCACCGCTTCCGCCACCACGGAGAGGCCAATGCCGCGGCCCGAGAGGCGATCGACCTCGTCCGCGGTCGAGAAGCCGGGCGCGAAGACCAGCGAGAGCAGCTGATCGATCATCGGCGGCGGGTTGCCTTCCAGGCGCGGCGGGATAAGGCCGCGCTCGACGGCGACCTGCTCGATACGCTGGAGATCGGGGCCGCGCCCGTCGTCGCGGATGCTGATGGTCAGGCGTCCGTTGCGCGAGGCAAGTTCGAGCGTCACCTCCGTGCGCTCCGGCTTGCCTTTGGCGATGCGCTCGGCGACGGGTTCCGCGCCGTGGCTCACGGCGTTGCGCAACAGATGCATCACCGGGTCCTTCAGCGCCTGAAGGACCTGGCGGTCGGCCTGGATGTCGAGGCCGATGCTGCGCACATACACGTCGCGGCCTTCATTGCGCGCGATTTCGCGCACCATGTGGCCGAAGCTACCGAACACCGTTTCCGCCGACACGAGCGAAATGCGGTCGATATCCTCGCGCACCTGCCGCGCCGCCTGACCGATGGACCAGGCGGATTGCCGCTGCTCGCGGGAGAGATTGGACAGGCCGCGCAGCAGCGTCTTCAGGTTCTGGTCGAAATCGCGAAGGCGCGGCGTGAAGGATGCGCCGGCGCGCGCGGGCGCATCGGCGCCCGACTGCGCGGAGGATGCCATGATAGCGGCCTGCGCATGAAGCTGCTCCCAGCTTCGCCTGAGGCTGCGCGCCTCCAGCTCGATCTGACGCAGCGTGTCGTTGATGGCCTCATCCGCCTGCAGCTCCGCGAGAAGCTGGTGCATGGAACCGGACAGATCCTCCATCTGATCCGCCGACACGCGAAGATAGGCGCCGGCGCTTTCAGCGGATGGTGAGGGTTCCTGCTTTGCAGGCGCGGTCGCTTTCACCTCAGGCGCGGGGCCTTTCGGCTGTGGCGGCGCAGGCTTGGATGCGGCGGCGGGTTCTCCCTGCGGGCGCAGAACATTCGCGACGAGATCTTCGATGGTATCAAGGTCGCGGCGTACCGTGGCAATGGTGGGGTCGTCGAGGGAACGCTCGCCGTCGAGCACTTGCGAGAAGAGCGCTTCGAGCTGATGCGCGACCTCTTCCACGGCAGGCAGATCGACGGCGCGGGCGGCGCCCTTCAGGCTGTGCGCACGGCGAAAGACATCCGTCAGGTCGATCTGGCCTCGCCCCGCATTGTCGAGGGCGACACGGATCGCATGCAGATGCTCCCGATGCTCCACATCGAAGGCGGCCAGCAATTGCTTGCGGATATCCGTCACTTTGCGCTCGTCCTCACATCGACCGCGCCGGTCTACACGCGGTAGCGCTCGGCGAGGCCGAGGAGCTGCTGCGAGAGTTCGGAGAGGTTGGCCGCCGCCATGTCGAGCTGGCGTGTACCCGCCGCCGTCTGCTGGCTCGCCTGACGGATGTTCTGAAGCGCGCCCATCACCTGCTCGATGCCGAGCTGCTGCTGGTTTGTGGAGGCGACGATCTGCTGGAACGTCTGCACGCTTTCCTGAATCTGTCCGGAAATGCCGGTGATGGTCTGCTGCGTGATGTCGGTGCGTTCCTTGCCGGCCGCGACGCGCTTCACGGCTTCCTCGGTGAGCATCACCGACGAATTGATGCCGCGCTGGATGTCGCCGAGGATCGAGCGCACCTGCATCGTCGCATCCTTCGCCTGATCGGCGAGCGATTTCATCTCGGACGCCACGACCGCGAAGCTGCGGCCGTTCTCGCCTGCCGCTGCAGCCTCGATGGCGGCGTTGAGCGCCAGAAGATGCGTGCGCTCGGAAATGTCGTTGACCGACGCGATGATCTCGCCGACAGCCTGCGTCTTCTCGCTCAGCGCCACGATGTTCTCGGCCACCGCTTCCGCCTGCTCGCGGATGGAATCCATGGCACGCGTGGTTTCGTCCACCGCCTGCAATCCGGCCATGCTGGTCTGGGCCGCGGCCTGCGCGGAGGCAATCACTTCCTGCGCGCGCTTGCCGATCTGCGTGCCGGAATGGGTGATTTCGTCCACTGTCGCCGCCGTCTCCTGCACCGCCGCAAGCTGCTCCTCGACGGAGGCCGCCTGCTCCTGCGTCGAAGCGCGGATCTCGGCTGCTGCCGCATTGAGATTTTCGGTGGCCTCGCGGCTCTGGCGAGCCAATTGGCTCAAGCCCTCGACCATGGTGTTGAGGGTCGCGCCGAGATGCCCGATCTCGTCCTTGCCGGTCAGAGCCTTTTCGCCGCTGAGCTCTCCGCGTCCGACCCTCTCGACGAACGCCATGAAGGTGGTCAGCGGCCCGACGATGGAAGAGCGCAGCGCATAGGAGATGATGAGGCCGAGAAGAGCAGCGCCCGCAATGGCGAGAATGATCGACATCCGGCTCTGCTCATAGACTTCGCTCACACGCTGCTGTCCAAGCGCGATGGCTTCGCCGAGAATACCTCTCGCCTGATCCAGGTTGCGGTTCCAGCTGTCGCGTGTCGTGTTGAGCGAGTCTCGCGTCGTCATGACACCGGCATGATCATTGGCTTGAAGGGCCGCAAACTGCCGCTCGCTCATCGCGCGCAGCTGGCGAAGATCGGTGTTCGCGCGGGTGAGCTGCTCGCCGATCCGTCGCCATGCATCGGCGCGCTGCTGGTTCACCGAGCGGGAGACGAACTCGTTGACCATGGCGGTGGTCTGCGCAAGCGAGGCTTCGGTCGATGCGGCCTCCTGCTGCCAGGCGCGCGCGACATCCTCGGCTGAGGCCTGCTGCTGGCCGAGCGAGCGGAGAAGGTAGCGGGAGAGGATTTCCTCCCGCAGGCCGCGCATGGTGTTCTGCTGATCGCCGACACGCTCGATCTGGCGCATGAGGGTGAGGTCGCGGGTCACGATCGTCTCGGTGGATTGCCGCACGTCGTCGAGCTGGTTGATGGCATAGAAGCCGAGCCCGACCATCAGCGCGAGGATGACGGCGAAGCCGAGAAGGATGCGGTTGGCGATCGAGATCGTCACGTCAAACTCCAGGAACAGGGGAAGAAGGCAGGAAAGGACGAAGGAGGCGGGCGGTATCGAGCAGAGATAGGACTCTTTCCTCGTCGGCAAAGCTGGACAGAGCTTTCGCGTAACCGATCACCGCCTCGTTGCGGAATGTGCCGGCCTCGGTCTCGGCCAGCGGCAGGATTTCGGACACGGCATAGGCCCGTTCAACCTTCAGGGCAACCTGGGGCTGGCTCTGGCGCAGCATCACGAGATGCCATGTGCCGTCCTCGTTGGCGCTCGGTTGCAGGCCCAAGGCCAGGGCCAGATCGAGCACGCTGACCAACTGGCCGTTGCGGCCGAAGACGCCGACCATGGCCGGCGGCCCGTCAGGCACCGGCACGCATTCGCGATAGGGCAGGATTTCGGCGATGGCATTCAGGGAAACGCCGAAATGCTCGCCCCCGGCGGCGCAGATCAGGGCTCGGTCTGGCTCGACGATGGGCTCGAGCCCGCCGCGTTCGGCCAGCCGCGCCGTGCGCTCGTCCAGGATCTGGCGCGCCCGTTCCTCCGCGGAGCGGGCTTTCGTTCGCGCGACGTTGATCAGCTTGCGCTGCAGGGCTCGTTTCATCGGCGTCCCTTCCGTTCGCTTCGCGTGGCCGCCTCAAGATGGATGCGGACGAGATTGCGCAGGTCGCGGGCCGTCAGGCCGTCCCCTTCGGCCATCTCTTGATCGTCGGCTAAGCCGGCGGCAATGCTGGCCGCATTGGTGAGGGAGCGCCGCCCAGGGCTGGGCCGCCCCTCGGCAAGCAGCAGGAGTCCGAGATGGTAGTGAGCCATGGCAAAGCTTGTATCGAGATAGATGCCTTTAAGGAAGCACTTCTCGGCTTCCTCGGGCCGATTCAACGCCTGCGCGATGAGGCCCTGATAGAGATGGAGGGCCGGATTGAGGGGATGCACGCCAAGCGCCCGGGTGCAGAGGGTCTGGGCCGTCCTGAAATCCCCCAGATTGGCGAGGTCCCTCACCTGATCGAGCAGGGAATCCGGCTCGGAGGGCTCTGGGAGAGATTGCGGCGCGGGAGCGGGCGGCGGTTGGGTGGTGCGGACCGGGACAGGGCGTTTCGGCTGTGCCGCAGGCTTTTCCGGAAGCGGGATCAACGGCGCCCATGACTCCGGCGCTTTCTCCCTGGGTGGCGGAGCCTCGCCGGCCCCCTGCCGGTAGGCGACGGTTCCGGGCAAGCTGAGCGCCTGCATCATGTTGGCGAAGGCGGGGTTAGGTTCCGCGTGGCCGAGCAGCATCCAGCCCCTGTCGGCAAGACAGTCGCGCAGGGCCTGGACGACCTGGGTGACCGTGTCGGGATGGAAATAGATCAGGACGTTGCGGCAGAGAATGAGATCGAATTCGCTGAATTCCAGCGGCGATGTTCCATCGAGAAGGCTCAGCAGATTGTGCCGTTCGAAACGCACGAGAGACCGGAATTCCGGCCGCAGCTGCCATTGCTCGCCTTTCCCGGGCAGGAAGTAGCGGTCGCGTTCCTGCGGCTGCATGGAGCGCAGGGCCCATTTGCCGAAGCGCGCCTGCCGCGCCACCTCCATGAAGCTTTCGTTGATGTCCGTTCCGACGATGGTGGTGCGCCATTGTTCGAGCTGCGGGCCCAGCAGCTCGCTGACCAGGATCGCGAGCGAATAGGGCTCGGCGCCCGTGGCGCAGCCCGCGCTCCAGATGCGCAGGCGTCTCTCGCCCTGCTCCTGCTTGCGCTCGATGATCTCAGGCAGGATCGTGTCGCGAAGCGCGGTGAACTGCTCCGCGTAGCGGAAGAAGAACGTCTCGCCGATGGTGATTTCGGCTTCGAGCTTCGTCCATTCCGCGGGGCCGGAAATCCTGTCATCGAGGAGGGCGAGATATTGCGTGGAATCGCCTGTTGAGGTGGCGCGCATGCGCTTGCGCACCCGCTCCCAGAGAAGGTCGTCCTTGTCCTGATAATAAAAGTGTCCCGTGCGCTCGATGATGCGGCTTTTCAGTTTGGGAAAGCCGGCATCGAGCAGGGGATTGGAGAAGGACTTCGCGGCCATCAGGCCGGAACCGTCCATTCACCGAGGCGGCTTTGTGCGTGGCGTCCCAGCTCGGCCAGGGCCTTCTGCTCTTGTTCGAAGAGCAGGCGATCCAGGGACAAGAGATGCACGAGGCGCGATCCAAGCGTGATCTCCGCCTCGACGCATCCGTTCAGGCTGTTGCCTTCACGAACGGGCGAGAGCTGCGTGCCTGCGATAGTCGCTACATCGAGCACCCGGTCCGCGAGGAGCGCGAGGGGCTCCGCCTGTCCGGGCACCTGGACGATCATCAGGTGCCGGTACAGAGCGGCCTCGCCGTCCTCCTGCTTGCCGTCCAGACCGAAGAGCACATCGAGACGGATGACTGGAACCGCCTTGCCGCCGAGATTGAAGAACCCGGCCACGGGACGCGGCAGGGCCGGCGGCCGCCAGAGGCGCGGCAGCGGCAGCAATTCGCGCACCTGCTCCCGGCGCAAGGCGCAGGCGGTGCCGTTAACGTCGAAAGTGATGATCTGCAGGCCTGCCATTGCTCACGTCGTGGTAGAGGGAAACGAAAACGGGACGCGAGCGCCCGCATCCCGGTAATATGGGCACTCGTTGAAGGGTGGCAACGGCCTGAACGGTTATTGCCGCACGTTCGAGGTGACTTCGAGAATGGCGTTGAGGCCGGCTGCGGCCTCTTCCGAGTAGCCTGTTTTCTCAACAGCCTTAAAGACCTTTCTGGCGTCGTCGTAGCGGCCCATCCTGAAATAGGACCAGCCGCGGATCAGCATGAGGTCGTTCTGCTCGGGCACGAGGCGGGCTCGCTCGCTCAGCGCCAGGAGCGTTTCCGTATAGCGCCCGTCGCGATAGGCGGCCAGCGCGCGCTGGGTGAGAATGGAGGCCCCCAGCTCCACCCGGCGCTCGCCGGTCTGGGGGGCTTGTGCCGCCGCAACGGCGGCCTCGGAGGTGAGGTTCTTGCGCAGATAGGCCAGTGACTTGCCGTAGGCCGCCTCCTCGCGGGTGCGGCCGCTGCCGCGGCGCACGGCCTGGTCGAAGGCGTTGACCGCCTCTAACGGGCGGTTGGCTTCCATCAGGCACCAGCCGAGCCCGAGGGCCGCATCCGGCGAGAGGCCTTCCGCATTGCGGGTCATGATGCAGTTGCGCCGTCCGCCCGCGCTGCCCTGCGTGGTGCGGGTCTCGACGACGGTTTCGCGCATGGGCGCGGCTTCGGCCTGATAGGTGTTGCGCTGCACGACCACACGGGGCTGCTCTTCCACAGGGGCCGGGACGGAGCGCGGTGCCGGCGTCATCTCGACGGTGCGAGCCTGTTGCGTGGCGGGAAGGCTCGGCTGCGCCGCCTGTCCGCGAAGGGTGCCGTCGGCGAGGTCAGCGATGCGCTCCGAGCGACCGCGCCATTGCGTGGCGATGGCGTTGAAGCCCGCGCGGTCGTTCATGCGCTGGGTGGACAGGGCCTGGCCGTAGGCGGAAGGCTCGTCATCGGGTTTCCAGGACAGCGCCTGGCGGAACCAGTCGCGCGCCGTCTGGAGCTGGTTGGTGTTGTAGGAGTACCAGCCGAGCGCCTGCGCGCCGTCGGGGAAGCGCTGGCCCGTGACGACGGGGACGATGCGGGCCACGACGCGCGCGTCGAGACGCGGCGGCGGGTCCTGGCTCAGAAGGGCCGTCGCGATGTCCAGGTACACCTTCATGTTTTCCGGAGCCTGCTCGCGCCATTCATAGGCGAAGGCCTCGGCTTCCACGAGCCGCTCCAGCGCGCGTAAGGACATGGCATAGCCCTCCGCCGCCTTCGGGCCGCCTTTGCGATCCAAGGCGGTCTTGAAGAGCTCGAGCGCGCGGGCCGGATTGCCGTGATGATAATTGTACCATCCGAGCACGAGAACCGGGCCAGCTTCCTCGGTGCCGCGGGCCAGACGCTCGACAGCTGCCAGATCCTCGGGCGTCGCGGTTGTCTTGCCGTCATTCGAGGCGGCCTCGACGCGGCGGCGCGCAAGCTCCTCGCGGATGGAGTCGAAATTGTCGATCTCGGTGCCGGTCTTGCGCTCGTGCTGAAGGAGTTCCGTCACCTGGTTGGTGGGCAGGAACTCCAGCGCCTTCTGCAACGTCGCCAGGCGCTCGCCCGGATTGGTGCAGCTGGTCATGAGATAAGTATAGACGTCGCGCGCGCGGTTGGGCTGGTCGGTTTTGGCGAAGGCCTCGGCCACGCGCCACATCACGTCCACGTTCGCGCAGGTCAAGAGGGCCGGTGTCTCAGTCGCGACCGAGAGCACGGTGCGCCATTGTCCGGCATCGGAAGCATTGGTCAGGCGGCGGCGGGCCTCGACCGATTCGAGCGCGATGAGCAGTTCCTGCGGCGGCTGCCAGTTGGGATCGGAGGATTGGCGCTCGGCAATGGTGGCCCGTACATCCGCGATCTTGTCTTCGCGATAAAGCTCCCACAGCCGGTCGATGATCGGATCGACAGGCGTCTGCCCACCGCCCGATGAGAGCTGTGAGAGATCGCTCGGCGGATTCCAGTTGGGATAGAGCGCGCGAAGGCGCGCGATCTCCGCGTTCACGCGCCGCGTGTCGCCTTGCGATGCGAAATAGCGCAAAGCTGATTCGTCGACCTGAGGAAGCGCGTTCCGTGCAGGCGGCGCCGTGGGATTAGGCGCAGGCGCGGGTGCAGGGGACTGGCCGGAGCCGCCCTGCTGCGCGATGGCCGCGAAGCCCAGGACCAGGGCCGCAACCGTTATGGCGCTACTTGCTAAACGCATTGCGGATGTTTTTCACCAAGCCACGACTTCGTCATCAGATACAGGGTCGACGGATAATAGAGCTGCGGGTCGAAGGTTTTCAGCGAAGCCTGGATGGGAGTGCCATCCAGAACGCAGACAAGTGCTGCCGAAAGGATGGCGTAGCCCTGATCGTTCAACCGCTCCCGGACCTGCCCGGTGACCACGTTGACGACGGCAACCCCTTCATTCTCCGCAGACCAGCGCTGCTTCAACGCCCTGAGCCACTCCAAATCGATCATTCCTGCCCGCAGAAGGTAAAGAGGTATCCTTAACGAGTTGTAACCAAATTCCGGCGGGAAGCCCTCGGCAGGCATCGTCTGCATGCGGGTGCGGATGGAGAGCCAATCCGCAGGCAGCCGGACCCTGCCGGATGTCGCCTGCTGGAGCAGGGTGACGCCCTCCTGCCAGACCTTGTTCCACTCATATTCCGGCGCCAGGCCCGCCAGGACCGGAAAGGCCTCGAACACCCAATAGGAGAGATTGACCACCGGCCCGTCGGGACGATCTTCAGCCCTGAAACCCTCCGCGCCGGGAAGCAGGAAGATGGCGCTGCCTTCGCGTCCAAGCGTGCTCTTGCCGATGGCTCGGGCGAGTTTCTGCGCGGCGTTGGTGTAGCGGGGCTCTTGCCATGCAGTCCCGGCCTTTGCGAGCGCATAGGCGATGAGAATATCGCCGTCCGTCGCGTTGTTCTTGTCGGTGACACGCGGCTTGGCGGTGGGTTCCCATTTCCACGAGACCAGGCCGTCGTCGCGGATGAGAAGTTCCGTGAAGGTGAAATTCCAGATCTTCTCGAAGCTCACGCGGTCATTGGCGGCGAGGGAGAGAAGCAGGCCATAGCCCTGCCCTTCACTGTGGCTGATATTGCCGTTGGCATTGTCCACCACACGCCCGTTCTCCTCGACGAAGCGGGAGCGGTAGGCCTGCCATTCGTCGGCTGAGAGCGTGCCGACAACGTTCAGCGGCTGCACGGAAAGGGCTTTCACAGGTTGCGCGGCCCCATACACGGATACCGCGAGGGCAAGAGCGCAGGTCAGGATTTGAAACCGGCCTGTGAAGCATCTCATGAAGGGCGGCCCAGTCGCTTGAGAAGGAAATAGGTCGAGCTGCCGAGCACCGTGCAGCAGATCAGCATGAGAAGCGCATATTGGAGAATATTCGCCGACATCCAGTTCGCCGCCACGAGACGCAGGTTCAGCAGAGAAAAGGGCCGCGTCTGGACGAAGGCGAAATCGCGGATCGGCTCGACCTGGAGCTTCGCTTCCGCCGGATCAAGGGCGACGGCACGTCCGGACACCTTGGACCAGAGAATCGGGTCGGCCATGCGCGCCACTTCCTGCGCGAGCGCCTGATCGGAGCGGGCCGTGACGAGGGTCCAGGCACCTCCGTTCTGCGTCCTGTTCTGCGCGACGAGAAGAGTCGAGCGCTGCGGCGGTTCATAGGGCGCATCGGCGCGCCTGTTCAGCGACAGGGACGACAGCGACAGGCTGAAGGTGGATTCCACCCAATCCTGAAGCGAGCCGAACGTGCGCTGGATGATGCCGCGCCGCTCGAAGGATTCGGCCCAACGCTTGCGCACCTCGTCCGTGGACGATGAGGCGGGGCCGGAGGAAGCGGGCCGTGCGGGCATGGTGAATTCCGCATTCGCGACCTGCTGGCCGCTGCGCTCGCTTTGAAGCGGTGTCGAAGGCCAGAGCATGCGCAGATGCTCGGACACGCGCACATTGCTCAGGAGCCCTTGCGGGATCTGCTCGACGGCACCGACGAAGAGAACCGATTCGTCCTCTGCCGACGCCGCGTTCGAGAACTGTGCACGCACCGGCGCACCGGCGCTGCGCGCCATGCGGGCGAGGAAGGTGCCGGCAGCGGACACGTTCAGGGGATCGGGACGCGCGAGCACGACGGTGGTTGCCACCTCGTCGTCATTGGGGAAATGCCCGACGCTCAGAACGCCGAGATCTGGCTGAAGGCCGATGCGGCCGAAATCGGGGAACTCGAAGGTGCTGGTGTCGAACAGCACGAAGCGGTTTGCTTCCGACAAGGTCTCGCCCGGCGCGCAGCGATTGTCCGCGTCGGTGATGAGGCCGACTTCGACGGTCACGAAGTTGAGACCCGACTTGAAGTTCTTCAGCGGCAATCGGATCGTGTGCCGCCTGACGATGTCGCCCTGCGCGGTGATCGTCATCTGCGTGCTGATCTTGTCGTTCACATAGATATCGATATGGCTGCCCGGCCGCACGGCGGAAGTATAGGCCGCATCCACATAAAGGAGCGCCTCGCCATATTCGGTGGCGTAGAAATCGGAGGGCAGGCTCAGGGCGAATTGCGCCTTGAGGCGGCGTCCGGAGAATTCCTGCGTCGGCACCCCGAGGTCGGAGAAGCGGAATGACCGACGCCCGAATGCGGTGGTGATATCGGGCCAGTGCCACGCCGCGGTGTCGATCACGCCACGCTGCACATTCGCCATGTTGACGGCCTGCGATCCGATGACCGCGATGGCTGAATCCAGGTCGGCCCAGGACGGACCCGAGACGAGCAGCGTCGAGCCGCCGGAGCCGGTCTCCGGCATCATCATGGTCAAGGGCTGCTGCATGGCCACATCCGGGATGCCGGGAACCAGGCCGCGCAACTCGCTTGCCACGCCCATGACGACCTTGATGGTGCCGACAGGGGAGGGGCCGGGATCGGTCTCGACCACCTGGATGACGGGCCGTGCATAGCGCCCGCGAAGCGCGATCATCTGCACGAGGCGCAGCAGGCGGTCGCGGATCTCGGGGCGGTAGACCTTCGGCGCGACCACGCGGATCGTCGTCACGCCCGTGGCATCGACCCCGATGGCGGGAAGGTCCTCCAGGCTGCGCAGCGTCTTGGTGGTGCCCTCCGCAAAGGTGAGCATCGTGGAGCGGGAATCCACATCCGTCCAAAGCTCGTAAGTCGCGGTGATCGTGCAGTCCGTCCGGTGGCGCTGGAGTGCTTCCATGCGAATGAAGTTCTGCCCGGCGCGCAAGAGGCCGGGCCGGACATTGGCCGTCACGCGCTTCACGGCGTCCGACGAGGCGATCGGCGTATCGATCACGTTCTCGCCGTTGATGGAGATGCGCAGCCTTGAGGCCTCCGGCATCACGACCACGGCATTCTGATAACCGAGAGAAAGGCTCGCGCCGCTGGCCGCCTCATCCTGCGAAAGATGGAAGGTCCAGGCCCGCGCATCCGTTTCGCCTTCGAGCCGAATGGTCTCGAAGGGCATAACCGGTCGTTCGATGCGCGCTGCATTCCGCGCCGGGGCCGTGCTCGTGACGGCGGGCCTTGCCGGAGAAGGAGCTGGCGTCGCCGCGCTGGCGGGCGGACGGCCCTGAGGCGCCATCTGGAATGGAGAGGTGGCGGAAGCAGGGGGAGCTGCTTGCGCCGGCGGCTGAGGAGCGGCACCCTGTTGTGTCGGCGTTCCGCTGCGCATGTCGAAGGATTGGGCCGGAGCAGGATTTGCTCCAGGCTGCGGCGCGGGCGCCTGAGGAGACGGTGCTGTCCCGCGCATGTCGAAAGTGGCCGCCGGCGGCTGGCTCGGAGCGGCAGGCTGCGCCGGGTCCGGCTGCGATGACGGCGCGGATTGCCCGGGCGACATGGAGAACGGAGCCACCTGCGCGGCGGCGATCTGCGTTCCCAGAAGCAGGGCGGTCAGAGCGGAAATCGAGAGCGAACGCATGTCGGGCCCCTTATTTTGTCGCCGGCGCGATGGATGGAGCCGGCGGCTTGGAGACACCGATTTTCTGCAGGCCGAAGAGATAGGACAGGCCACGCCCGGTCTGGTAGAGGGACACCATGAAGAACCAGATCGTGCCGCGCAGGACGCCGATATCCTGGTGTCTCCGCTTCTGGAACTCGCTCCACTGATCCGCATTCGCGAATACGAGATCGGCCACGAGCTTGTGATGTTCCGGTTTATCCACGTGGAACTGACAGCCGAGCAGCAGGCCCTTGTCGTCCATGCCGACTTTGCGAATCTCGATCGGCATCTGCTGCATCATGGTTTGCCCGGAATAGGGCAGGAATTCGAGCGTTCCGTGCGTGCCCTTCTTCAGGTTCGGGCCCGCCGAGGGCGCCACATGGATCCGCGCACCGCCGACCGAGACGTCGCGCACGGCGGCGTCGATGATCTCCCCATCGACCACGATGCGGCAGGGGCGGTCGATGCGCACGCGATGGCTCTGGCGGCGTGAGGCACGCTCCGACACCACACCGAGCGCGCAGCCCGCGATGATGAGGTTGAGCACGTTCCACGCGCCCGTCACCAGCGTCAGGTCGGCCTTGTAAGGTTCGAGCCACACGCGCACCGCGGTCGCCACCACGCCGAGCAGCAGGATGCCGAAGATGATGAAATAAGTCAGGCCAAGTTCCGACAGGCGGCTCTGGTCCATGGTCTCGCTCTTCGCCGTCACCTTGAAAGTGGGCTTTCGCGGATTGGCCATGACCGAAAGAACGGCCGGCAGCAGATAGATGGTTTGGATATATTCGTAGAGGTCCGAAATCCACGGCCAGCGATAGCGGCCATAGAGGTAGTTCTGCATCATGAAGTTCACCATCATGTAGGTGAACGTGTAAGCGAAGAACTCGCCGCCGGACGCGGTGAAGATCTCGAGCGAGAAGAACAGGTAGCAGAGCGGCGACAGCAGGAAGGCGAAGCGTGAGAACGGAAATAGCCAGAACAGCGTACTCGACATGTAGCAGAGACGCTGCGGCAGCTTGAGCCCGCGCTTGAGCGGCGGGAAGCGGAACCGCAGGATCTGCATCATTCCTTGTGCCCAGCGCGAGCGCTGGCCGATGAAGCTGGCGAAGCTTTCCGGCTGCAGGCCGGCAATCAGCGGCTTGTCCACATAGATGCTGGTCCAGCCGCGGGAGTGAAGTTCGAGCGCGGTTTCGCAATCCTCCGTGATGCTGAGGCCGCTGAACCCGTTCGTTTCCTGCAAGGCCTCGCGCCGCAAGAGGGCTGCCGAGCCGCAGAAGAATGCCGCGTCCCACTTGTCGAGACCGCGCTGAATGACGCCGTAGAACATCTCGTTCTCGGACGGCATGGTCTGGAAGGTGCCGAGATTGCGCTCGACCGGGTCGGGGTTGATGAAGAAGTGCGGTGTCTGGACGAGAAACAGGTTCTTGTCCTTGGTGAAATAACCGACGGTTTCTTCCAGGAAGTTGCGGGCGGGCGCATGGTCCGCGTCGAAGACCGCCACCAGGTCGCCGGTGGAATTCTCCATCCCGTTATTGAGATTGCCCGCCTTGGCGTGGAGGTTGCGGGCGCGGGTCAGATAGATGCAGTCGAGCGCGTCGCAAAGGGCCTGCAATTCCGTGCGCCGGTCGCGGGCGGCCTGAGCGGCGGCGGGGTTGGTGGAATTGCATTTCTCGTCCGTGCCGCCGTCATCGAGGAGCCAGACCGTGAACTTGTCGGCGGGATAGTTCATCGCCTTTGCCGCAGCGAGAGTGGTCGCGAGCAGGCTCGCATCCTCGTTGTAGGTCGGCACATACACGTCGATAGTCGGCAGGTTATTGGAATCCACCTTCGGCGGCTTGCGCGAGGGCAGGGGGCTCGACACCACGAAGAGGCTTAAGAACAGCATCATCACGCTGTACATCTCGGCCATGTAGAGCAGGATGGCCGGAATGAAGTTTGCGACTTCGGTGACGGGCGGGATCGTGCTCGTGGTGCGCCAGAAGACATAACGCAGCACGATAGCCGTGCCGAGCGCCAGGGCGATGATGCGCCAGACGCCCTGCGCACGGAAGAATTTGAGCACGATCATGCAGGCGACGACGACGAGGCCGGCCACGAGGTGTGCCTGGAGACTGATGGGAAGGGCGACGAGAACGACGACAAGGATCGCCGCCACCGCCCAAAAGGCTACGATTACACCCCTTCGCATCGTTCCCCAGTCTCGTTTTGGTTGTTCAGTGCCTGATAGCACGCATAAGATAAGAACTTACGAAGGTCTATCGTTGTTCATATAATATTGTTGCAGTTTCCTGGGCCTTTTTTGTCGCGCTAGTAAATATAGTTTTCCGGTACGTTATTCAGTTCTGGTGGCGAAGTCTCATTTTACTGTCCGGTTGCAGGTGGCGGAACCACCGGATAGCCGCTCGTCGGTCCTTCCGGAACCTCAGGTGCCGCAGGCGCCCTCCTGGGTGCAACCGTGTCCTTGTCGATCAGCCGCGAGGCCGGCCTTTCGACCCGGACCCGCTGCCGGACGACGGCGGGCGGCTCGGCGGTGCCTATGCCGAGCGGGTAGAGGGGTGCATCGAGCTGCCCAAGCTGGGCGGGCGGCGATGGCGGCGAGCCGTAGGGGTTCCAGAAATTGGACATGTAATAGGCCGAGATCGTGAAGGCATACATGGACCGCAGGAGTTGCTGCTGGGTGGCTGCGGCATCGCACAGCCTCAAGCGCACGGAGATGACACCGCCGGGGATGAAGATGGCCGGTTCGTTGGGCTCGATCCGCTGCCACGCGTAGAGGCAGGTATCCCCGTTCGCGGAGCGTCCCGTGGCGAAGCCGAAGGGTCCGTACCTGTTCTGGACGTAGACGAGGGAGGTCTGCATCTCGATGCCGGGCAGCCTTTCCTCCATCTCGCCGGCAATCCGGTCCTGGGTGATGGAGGTGGGCAGACTGAGAACGTCGTCGATCTCGGACAATCCCCTGCGTCCGGTCGAGAGGCTGACATAAAAGGCGTTCTGGCCCGGCGTCATGGAGGCGGTGGAGAGGGCGATCTCCTGGGTGACGCCGTTCTGGTAGTTGCGCTGGAGCACGGCCACGATGGAGGGGCCGCCGGGCGGGGGAACAATGATCGCCTGGGTCGCCGGAACCTCGTTCATGAGGGTGGCGAAGCCGATATCGGAGCGGGTGGTGCAGGCTCCCGCCACGAGGACCGGCAGGATCGCGAGAGCCCGAAGGGCGCGGCTCAAGGAGGTCCGATGCCGGATCCGAAGACGCATGTCTGGCATCGTGCCTTCGAAGGTCATGCGGAGGGTGGGCAAAGCAGGGGTCATGAGTAGCTTAATTATAGGCGCCAATCGGTCCTGGAAGAGCAATTCCTGAAAATTGTCCTTGAAATAGGGGCAATTTCCCGAGATCGGCGAACCAGAAATGAATCTTTAACCAGTGATGGCCAAACATAGTTAACGAAGTGTAATCAGCCTGACGTTAGAGGAACTTTGTCCCCCTGAAAGGCGGGGATGCCGCTTGACCTGACCGGGAGGGAGCATAAAAGCGAGGCTCATGCGCGCTTGAGCCCACGGTCTCCCACCGCCGGCCCCCACGCACCTTTTTCGTTTTCCGTTCGTTCGACCCCTTGATGGGCCGTTTTCTCAATCCCGCTTCATGAAAGCCGGGGCCACGAAAGCCGTTTCGATGCAATCCGCCTTCCTGCGCAATGCCCTCGTCCTTGGGATGCTCTCCGCCATAGGACCCTTCGCGATCGACATGTATCTGCCGGCCTTCCCGGCCATCGCCCGCGACCTGCAAGTCGATGTCAGCGCCGTACAGATGAGCCTGATGAGCTTCTTCCTGGCGGTGGCCGTCTGCCAGATCGTCTATGGGCCGCTCGCCGACCGATTCGGGCGCAAGCCGCCGCTCTATTTCGGCCTGAGCCTGTTCATCCTCGCCAGCATCGGCTGCAGCTTCGCGCCGAATGTGGAGACGCTGATCGCCTTCCGCTTCCTCCAGGGCGTCGGCTCCTGCGCGGCGATGGTGATCCCGAGGGCGATCATTCGCGATCTGCATACGGGCCACGAGGCGGCCCGGCTCATGGCCACCACCATGCTGGTCTTCAGCGTCTCCCCGATCCTCGCGCCGCTCGCCGGCAGCACGCTGACCGAATTCTTCAGTTGGCGCGTCATCTTCTGGGCCATTGCGGCCATCGGAATCGGCGGTCTGGCGGTGATCTTGTTCCTGCTGCCGGAAACGCGGGCGCCGGGTGCGGAAAAGCGCGGCATCGGCCATGCCTTTTCCACCTATCGCAGCCTTCTGAAGGACCGTCATTTTCTTGGCGTCACATTCATCGGCGGCTTCAGCCAGGCGAGCTTCTTTGCTTATCTCGCGGGCTCGTCCGTGGTGTTCATCGAGCATTTCGGCCTGACGCCATCCGCCTACAGCATGGTCTTCGCCTCGAACGCCATCGCGTTCATCGGCAGCGCCCAGTTCAACAGTACGCTCATGCGCCGCTTCGGCGCCGAGCGGATGGTGCGCACGGCCCTCATGGTCTTCGCTGCCCTGGTGACTTTGCTGTTCGTGCTCACATTGGCCGGGTTCGACAATGCCTATCTGTTGTGGGGCCTGCTCTTTACGTCTTTCGCCTGTCTCGGCTTCGTCATTCCCTCGACGGCGGTGCTCGCTCTCGACAAGCACGGCCCCATCGCCGGAACGGCCTCGGCGCTCATGGGCACATTGCAGCTGAGCACGGGCGCCGTCATGATCGTGCTCGTCAGCGCGCTCTATAACGGGACGTCACTCTCCATGGTGGGCGCCATCGCCTTGTGCTCCTGGATCGCACTGATCCTGAGCCGCCTCGCGCTGAAGCCCAAGCATGTCTATCCCTGACGCGTCTCGCTGATCAGCCAGTCGCGGAAAGAACGCACCAGCGGCGCCTCGGCCTTGTGCTCCGGATAGACGAGGTAATAGGCGCCGCTGCTTAGGACCGAGTGCGGAAACAGCACTTCGAGACGGCCTGAGGCGAGCTCGTCGCCGATCAGGAATTGCGGGATCATCGCCACGCCGAGACCGGCGGCGGCGGCCTGCGCCACCATGGCGAACTGCTCGAAGCGAGGCCCGCGCATGGGGTTGACGATGGCCACATCCACGTTTCCGAACCATTCCGCCCAGGCCGTGGGGCGCGTGCTCTGCTGCAGCAGCCGCGCGCGGGCGAGATCCTGGGGCTCGTGAATGCCTTCGCGCTGCCGATAGGCCGGGCTGCACACGGGCACCGCCTCTTCCTTTCTCAACAGCTCGCAGATTGCGCCGGGCCAATGCGGCTCACCGAAATGGATGGCGGTGTCAAAAGGTTCATCCGCGAAATCGAAGGGCACGAGGCGCACGCCGAAATTGACGGTGGCATCCGGATGGCGCGTGAAAAAATCGGGAATGCGCGGCATGAGCCAGCGGGTGCCGAAGGTCGGCAGCGTCGCAAGGTTCAGAACGCCGCTGGTGCCGGAAAGGGCAATGGCCTGATGGGTGGCGTCGGCCAGCTCGGTCAGAGTGCCGCGCACCTGGGACGCATAAAGCCGCCCCACATCGGTCAGCACCACGCGCTGGCGGGCGCGGCTGAACAGGGAGACGCCCAGCGATTCTTCGAGCTGCTGGATCTGGCGCGAGACGGCGCTCTGCGTCAGGTTCAGCTCCTCCGCCGCGCGGGACACGCTGCCATGGCGGGCGGTGGCCTCGAAGGCGAGAAGGTTGCCCACATTGGGCAGAAAACCGCGACGGAACACCAGTTTATTCCAATTGAGAATGACTTGCTGCGAAGATGTCGCTTTACTTCCGCGCTGTCCAGCGCGATTTTCTCAGCGAAATTCAACAGGTTTGGCATCCCGGTCCTGCGTGCCGGTGATGCAGGAGAGGAAGGATCGTCATGGCCGGTGCTCAACAGGAATATGCGAAGTTCACGTGGGAAGACCCGCTTCTTCTCGACGAGATGCTCACCGATGACGAGCGCATGATCCGCGACACGGCCCGCGCCTACGCCCAGGAAAAGCTCCAGCCGCGGGTGATCGAGGCCTATCGCGAGGAGCGCACGGACCGCGAGATCTTCAACGAGATGGGCGCGCTCGGCCTTCTCGGAGTGACGCTTCCCGAGGAATACGGCTGCGCCGGTGCTTCCTACGTGGCCTATGGCCTCGTGGCGCGCGAGGTTGAGCGGGTCGATTCCGGCTACCGCTCCATGATGAGCGTGCAATCCTCCCTCGTCATGTATCCGATCTATGCCTACGGCACCGAGGAGCAGCGCAAGAAGTATCTGCCCAAGCTCGCTTCCGGCGAGTTCGTCGGCTGCTTCGGCCTCACCGAGCCGGATGCAGGGTCCGACCCTGCCGGCATGAAGACACGCGCGCAGAAGATCGACGGCGGCTATCGCATCAGCGGTTCGAAGATGTGGATTTCGAACTCCCCCATCGCCGATGTGTTCGTGGTTTGGGCGAAGTCGGAAGCGCATGACAACCAGATCCGCGGCTTCGTGCTGGACAAGGGCATGAAGGGCCTCTCCGCGCCGAAGATCGGCGGCAAGCTTTCGCTTCGCGCCTCCATCACCGGCGAGATCGTCATGGACGGCGTCGAGGTCGGCGAGGATGCGCTTCTCCCGAACGTATCCGGTCTGAAGGGTCCCTTCGGCTGCCTCAACCGCGCCCGCTACGGCATTTCCTGGGGCTCTCTTGGTGCGGCGGAAGATTGCTGGCACCGGGCACGCCAGTACACACTCGATCGCAAGCAGTTCGACCGTCCGCTCGCGGCAACGCAGCTCGTGCAGAAGAAGCTTGCCGACATGATGACCGAGATCACGCTCGGCCTTCACGCCTCGCTTCGCGTCGGGCGTCTCTTCGATGAGGGCCGCGTGGCGCCGGAAATGATCTCGCTCGTGAAGCGCAACAATTGCGGCAAGGCGCTCGACATCGCGCGTCAGGCCCGCGACATGCATGGTGGCAACGGCATCCAGGAAGAATACCACGTGATGCGCCATGCGCAGAACCTGGAGACCGTGAACACCTATGAGGGCACGCACGATGTGCACGCGCTGATCCTCGGCCGCGCGCAGACGGGTCTGCAGGCGTTCTTTTAATCAGGAGTAAGCCATGGCCGTTCGCATCACATTGGCCGGGGCGACCGGCTGGGTCGGCAAGGCACTGGTGGCGGCGATTGCCGCTGCCGACGACCTTGAACTCGCAGGCGCCGTCAGCCGCAGCGCGGCGGGCCAGGATGCGGGCGAAGTCGCCGGATTGCAGCGCCTCGGCGTGACGATCAGCGCCACGTTGGAGGAGGCGTTGCAGCAGCCCTCCGACGTGGTGATCGACTACACGAAGCCCAATGCCGTCAAAGCTCATGCGGTGACGGCATTGGCGCAAGGCCGCCATGTGGTGATCGGCACATCGGGCCTGTCGGCGGAGGATTACGCCGAGATCGACCGTCATGCGCAAGCAGCCGGCAAAGGCGTTCTCGCCGCCGGTAATTTCTCGATCACGGCAACGCTGCTGCGCCGCTTCGCGATGGAAGCCGCGCGTTACGTGCCGGACGTGGAAGTCATCGACTACTCCTCCGCGAAGAAGCCCGACACGCCGTCAGGTACCGCTCGTGAACTCGCTGAACTCTTAAGCGATGTGCGCCAGGCGGCAACATCGAAGCCCGTGAGCGAACTTGCCGGTGTTCAGGAGACGCGCGGCGGCGCGCTCGGTGCGAAGGAACCGGTGCAGGTTCACTCGCTGCGCATGCCATCCTTCGTGCTCTCCTGCGAGGCCGTGTTCGGCGCGGATAATGAACGTCTCGTGATCCGTCACGACGCCGGTTCGTCGGCTGCTCCCTATGTCGCCGGCACGCTGCTTGCAGCACGCCGCGTCGCATCGTTCAAAGGCCTCAAGCGCGGTCTCGATACGGTGATGGATTGATCCTATGAAGCCGCTTCAAAGTCTCAAAGTCCTCGAACTCGCCCGAATTCTCGCCGGCCCCTGGGTCGGGCAGCTGCTCGCCGATCTCGGTGCGGATGTGGTGAAGGTGGAGCGGCCCGGCGCGGGCGACGATACGCGCGGCTGGGGACCTCCTTTCATCGAGGGCGCTGAGGGGGACCATCTCTCAGCCGCGTATTTTCATTCCTGCAATCGCGGCAAACGCTCCATCGCAGTCGATTTCGAGACGCCTGAAGGTCAGGAACTCGTGCGCAAGCTGGCAGTTCAGGCCGATGTGGTGATCGAGAACTTCAAGGTCGGCGGCCTGAAGAAGTACGGGCTCGATTACGAGAGCCTGAAAGCCGTCAATCCCCGCCTCGTCTATTGCTCCATTACGGGCTTCGGGCAGAACGGTCCTTACGCGGCGCGTGCAGGCTACGACTTCATGATTCAGGGCTTAGGCGGCATCATGGATCTGACGGGCGATCCGGAGGGCGATCCGCAGAAGATCGGCGTGGCTTATGTCGATATCTTTACCGGTGTGTACTCGGTCGTGGGCATTCTCGCGGCTTTGCGGCAGCGCGATGAAACGGGCGAGGGTGCGCATCTCGACATGGCGCTTCTCGACGTGCAGACGAGCGTGCTGGCGAACCAGGCCATGAATTATCTGGCCTCCGGCAAGTCGCCGCGCCGCATGGGCAATGCGCACCCCAACATCGTACCCTACCAAGTGTTTCCCGTGTCAGACGGCCATGTGATCGTGGCCGTGGGAAATGATGGCCAGTTCACGCGCTTCGTCGCGGTTCTGGGCCAGCCGGAACTGGCGCAGGACGAGAGGTTCAAGACCAATGCAGGCCGCGTCGGCAACCGCAATGAACTCGTGCCGCTTCTGACCGCGCTGACGCTTCGCACGACGCGCGAGACTCTCCTGTCCGAGCTTGAGAAGCAGGGTGTTCCCGCAGGTCCCATCAACACCGTGGCCGATGTGTTCGACGATCCGCAGGTGATCGCGCGCGGCATGAAGATCGATCTCACGTCAACAGCTGCGCACGGCGGCAGCATCCCGTCTGTCCGCTCGCCGATCGTGATGAACGGCCAGCCGATGGCGGCAAGCCGTCCTTCGCCGCGTCTAGGCGAGCATACGGATGAGGTGTTGAGCGATCCGTCCTGGATGGCGTGACGCGCTTCTAAGAAGCGATGCCCTTCGTGAGCAGGCGGTTGATCGCCTGCACGATCCGCTCGCGGTCCTGATCCGAGAAGGGGCTGAGATTATGCATTTCGAGGTTGCTCAATCCTTCGACGGCAAGCCAGCCGAGGAGAGCGGAATCCAGATCGTCCGAGTCTGACTTGATGCGTTGCAACGTTTCAACAATGACCGTACGCACAGGGTCGAGCAGGCGGGGGTTTTCTGCCGTTGCGACCATTAAGCCGGTCGCGATCTCCTGCATCTTGCCGCCGCAACACATCTTCAAAAGAGTCGTGGCAGCCAGCCGCGCCTCCAGGTTGGGCCCGGGCTCAAGCTCGGAGCGCAAGGTTTCCCTTGATTCCGTGACCTGATCGATCATGCGCTGAATCATTGCCTGAAGCAGTGCATCCTTCGTGGGAAAGTTGTAAAGAAGACCGCCCTTGCTGAGCCCAGCCCGTTCGGCTACCGCGTCGAGGGTCAGACGGCCCGCGCCGATTTCGGCCACGAGTTCGGCCGCCGCGTCGAGGATTTTCTCGCGGGAACTTTTTCGGCCTCGGGCATTTTTCAACATTCGCAACTCTTGCAACTAAACCGTCCAGTCGGTATATAAATGCTGCCACGGCAATGGCGTCAAGGGTAAGCCGCGCTATTGCCGCACCCTTAATCGTATAAGTCTGCAGCCCGCCTCGCGGGCTATAACTTCTGGAAGAAGCCCATGAAACGGCGCATCGTAGTCAGTCTCGTTTTTCTTTTTGCGGTTTTGCTCTGTGCCGGGCTCGTTGGCTTCAATTTCTTCAAAGAAAAGATGATTGCCGACTTCTTCGCCAACATGCAGCCGCCGCCGCAGACGGTGTCTGCCGCCAAGGTTGAGGCGAAAACCTGGACGCCGAGCATCAGCGCCATCGGCACCGCCCGGGCGGCGAATGGCGTGGAGCTTGCCTTCGAGACTCCCGGCATCGTCAAGGAGATCAAGTTCAAGTCCAATCAGAGCATCCGTCAGGGCGATGTGCTGGTCCAGCTCGACGATGCGGTGGAGCGGTCCGACATTCAGGATGTCCAGGCCAACGTGAAGACAGCCGAGAGCGCCTTCGAGCGTGCGCGGTCCCTGTCGTCGCGTGGCTACGGCACCGAAGCCAATCTCGACCAGGCCAGCGCCCTGCTGGCGGCGGCGCGCTCGCGTCTCGCCCGCCTGGAGGCGACCATCGAGCAGAAGGCCCTCAAGGCTCCCTTCTCGGGCGTGATCGGCATTCCGCGCGTCGATGTGGGCCAATATCTCCAGCCCGGCGCCGTCATCGCGAGCTTCCAGAATCTCGATTCCATGAAGGTCGATTTCACGGTGCCCGAGCAGATGGCGGATGACGTCAAGCTCGACCAGGAAGTGCGCCTGGGCTTGAACGCGACCGATCTTCCCTTCAAGGGAAAGATCACCGGTAAGGACCCGCGCGTCGACCCCAAGACCCGCCTCGTCTCCGTGCAGGCTCTCATCGAGGACAACAAGGACCGCGCGCTTCTGCCGGGTCAGTTCGTCCACGTGGAAGTGGTCCTGCCGCAGGAGCCCGGCGTCATCACCGTGCCACAGACGGCGGTTATCACCAGCCTCTACGGCGACTACGTCTATACGATCGAGAAGGAAGAACGGGCGGGCAAGCAGGTTGACGTTGCGCGTCAGGTCTTCGTGAAGACCGGCCGCCGTCGTGGGGGATCTCTTGAAGTCCTCTCCGGCATCCAGGCCGACCAGCAGGTCGTCGCTTCGGGGCAGAACAAGCTGCAGGCCGGCGCGGCCGTCAAGATCGACAATTCCATTGATGTGACCAAGCTCGACGCGGCCAAGCTGGCGAACGGGCAATAGGCAAAACGCCATGAGTTTCACGGAACTATTTATTCGCCGCCCCGTCCTGTCGATGGTGGTGAGCCTTCTGATCCTGTTGCTCGGTGCGCAGGGTCTGATGAGCCTTCAGGTGCGTCAGTATCCTGAGGTCAAGGAAACCACGATCACGGTGACCACAGCCTATGTGGGTGCCAGCGCGGATTTGATTCAGGGCTTCATCAGCACGCCCATCGCGAAATCCGTCTCATCCGCGGAAGGCGTCGATTACGTGACGACGCAGAGCCGTCAGGGCGTGAGCACGGTCTCCGTGCGCATGCGCCTGAATACGGACCCGAACGCCGCGCTCACCGAAGTGACCGCCAAGGTGCAGCAGATCCGCGCGCAGCTGCCGCAGGAAGCCGAAGACCCGGTGATCATGAAGGGTACGGGCCAGAGCTTTGCCCTCATGTACATCACTTTCGGCTCGACGGAGATGAACTCCGAGCAGGTCTCGGAATTCCTGACTCGTGTCGTGCAGCCGCGCTTCGCAACGCTCGAAGGCGTCGGCAATGCCGAAATCCTCGGCGGCCGCGACTTCGCCATGCGTGTCTGGATCGACCCCGTGCGGCTTGCCGCCCGTGGCGTGACGGCGGGCGATGTGGTGCAGGCGATCAATGCCAACAACTTCCTTGCCGCTCCCGGCAAGACGAAGAACGCGTATGTCGCCTACACCCTCGACATGCAGACCACGCTGCAGACGCCGGAGACCTTCGGTGCGCTGCCGATCCGCTCCGAGGGCGATCAGGTCGTGCGCCTGCGGGACGTGGCGGATGTGGAGCTAGGCCCCAAGAGCACGGACACCATCGTCGCCTTCAACGGCAGCGAAGGCACCTTCATCGGCATCACGCCGACGCCTTCCGCCAACCCGTTGACCGTTGCCGACGAGGTGACGAGGGCCATCGACTCGATTCGTCCGACGCTGCCGAAAGGCATGACGGTCGAGATCGTGTACGACGCCTCGAACTTCATCTCGGCCTCCATCGAAGAGGTGTTCAAGACCATCGGCGAAGCGGCACTCATCGTCGTGATCGTGATTCTGCTCTTCCTGGGCTCCTTCCGCTCGGTGCTGATCCCGGTCGTCACGATTCCGCTCTCGCTGATCGGCGTGTGTTTCTTCCTTTACGCGCTGGGTTACTCGATCAACCTGTTGACGCTGCTCGCCATGGTGCTGGCCATCGGTCTCGTGGTGGACGACGCCATCGTGGTTCTAGAGAACATCCACCGGCATATCGAGGAGGGGCTCAAACCTGTGGACGCGGCCATCGTGGGCATGAAGGAGATCTTCCTTCCCATCGTGTCCATGACGGTTACCCTCGCGGCGGTCTATGCGCCCATCGGCTTTACCCAAGGGTTGACCGGATCGCTCTTCCGCGAATTCGCGTTCACGCTGGCGGGCGCGGTGGTCATTTCAGGTATCGTCGCGGTGACCTTGTCGCCGATGATGTCCTCGAAGCTCCTGAAGCCGCACGGCTCGCAGAGCCGCTTCGCCGCCTTCGTCGACCGCACCTTCACGCGGTTGGAGAACTGGTATGCACGGCGCCTCAAGGGCTCGCTCGATTATCGCGGCGTGACGCTTGTGATCGTCGCGGTTCTGCTCGGTACGACAGTCTTCCTCTTCATGAAAACCGGTTCCGAACTGGCGCCGGAAGAGGATCAGGGTGCATATCTCGGCATCGTCAACGTGCCGAAATACGCGACGGCCGAGTACACCCAGGCCTTCTCCAAGCAGTTCACGAACGCGGCCGAAAAGATCCCCGAGATCGAGGACAGCTTCCTCATCATCGGCATCGATGGCGGCGGCGGCGGCTTCTTCGGCTTCAAGCTGAAGGAATGGAACGAGCGCGAGAAGAAGGGCGAGGCCACCAAGCAGGATATTCAGAATCTTCTGAATCAGAATGCCGGTGTCCAGGCCTTCACCTTCGCGCCTCCCTCATTGCCTGGCGGCGGTGACGGCCTGCCGATCCAGTTCGTGCTGCGTACTATCGGCGATTCGTCCCAGGCCTATGAGGTTGCCGAGCAGATCCGCAAGGAGGCGATGAAGTCCGGCAAGTTCATCGTGGTGCAGAATTCGATCTCCTACGAGACTCCGCGTGCGCGCATCATCATCGATCGCGATCGTGCCGCCGCGCTCGGCGTCAAGGTCTCCGAGATTGGCAACACGCTGGGTGCGCTCGTCGGCGGTGCGTCGATCTCGAAGTTCGACCGGGACAGCCGCAGCTACGACGTGGTCAGCCAGGTGCGCCAGGAGGATCGTCTGAATCCGGAACGTCTGGCCGAGTACTATGTGCGCGCCTCGGATGGTTCGATGGTGCCGCTCTCCGCGCTCGTCAGCATCAAGACGGATGCCGCGCCTGCCGTGATCGAGCAGTTCAACCAGCTCAACTCGGCAACGGTCGGAGCGCTTCCGTTGCCGGGCGTCACCACCTCGGAAGGTCTGGCGACCCTGCGCGAGATCGCACAACGGGTCATGCCCCAGGGCTTCTATGAGGATTATGCCGGCCAGTCGCGTCTCGAAATCCAGGAAGGAAATTCGATCTTCCTCGCCTTCGGTCTCGCCATCATCGTGATCTATCTGGTGCTGGCGGCGCAGTTCGAGAGCTTCCGCGATCCGTTCATCATCATGATGTCGGTGCCGCTCTCCATGTTCGGTGCGATGATCTTCCTCAATCTCGGCCTGGCGACGCTCAACATCTACACGCAGGTGGGCTTGATCACCCTTGTGGGACTGATCACGAAGCACGGCATTCTGATGGTGGAATTCGCCAACGATCTGAAAGAGAAGCACGGCACCAGCAAGCGTGAGGCCATCGAGGAAGCCGCCCGTGTGCGTCTCCGCCCGATCCTCATGACCACGGCGGCCATGGTGCTCGGCGTTGCGCCGCTGCTCTATGCTTCAGGTGCAGGTGCCGCGGCCCGCTTCTCCATGGGCCTCGTGATCGCCTCGGGCATGTCCATCGGCACGATCTTCACGCTCTTCGTGGTGCCGATGTTCTACACCTTCATTTCGAAGGAGACGGTCCGAAGCAAGGCCGAGGACCAGCAGGCCCATCACCGGGCCCTGGCGGCAGAGTAATAAGATCTGAGGCCGGTGAAAGCCGGCCTTAGTTCCAGGACAAACGAAAAGGGCCGGAGCGATTCGCTCCGGCCCTTTTCTATGAACTTCAGCTTTTGGAAGCTTAGCGGGTCATCTCGCCTTCGACTTCCATGAAGGGCGAGATCGACTTGAAGCCGGCCTGCTCGGCGGCCTTGCGGACCGCTTCGGCCACCTCCGTCGAATGCACCTCGATGGTCTCGCCCGTCTTGGAATCCACGAACATGATCTTCATGGCATTCACTTCAGGCTGGCCGTGGGACACCACATAAGAGTTCTGGGTGGCCAGACGGTGCACGAGGCCTGCATCCCGCAGGAAGTCGAGCGCACGATAAATCGTGACCGGGGCCAGACGCTTTTTGTCGCTGCTGAGGCGATCAACGAGGTCATAGGCGCCGACCGGACCGCCGCTCTGGACCAGCTCGCGATAAACGCGCTCGCGGATCGGCGTCAGCCGAAGGTTGTTCTGGCGGCACAGATCGTCCGCCCGGCGGAGGAGGTTATCCTCCTCTTCTTTCCTGAGGGCTCGTGTGCTCATGGTCCTCGCTCCTGTTATTTCAAAACCTACATATTCATATAGGTAAATTTGGAACCGCACAATGTGCTATCATTGCTATAAATGCTTGCAATTATGCAGATAACGAAACGGAAGCTGGCATCTAAGCAGAGAAACTCGGAAAACAACCGTTACGTTTTATAGTAACGTACAACTCCGGCTTAGGTTCCAGGATATAACATCACTCTGCGCAAGTATCGCAGAGGCCGCGAATCTCTATGGTAACCTTCTTTGGGTGGAAGGCGTGACCATCGCTCCACTGAGCGAGTCGGTCATTGATCTGCTCATCGCAGAACTCGGTGACCAAGCCGCAATTCTCGCAGATGGCGAAAGCGGCCATGTCGTGGTGGTGAGGATGCTTGCACGCGACATAGGCGTTGAGGCTCTCCAGCCGATGGGCGAGCCCTTTCTCGATCAGTTTATCGAGGGAGCGATACACCGTCGGCGGGGTCACGGCTCCTTTACCGCGCATCTTGTCCAGCACCTCATAGGCCGAGAGCGGATTCTGCGCGGCCGTCAGGATGCGGTGAACCCGCTTCTGCGTCTCGTTCAGCTCATCGAGGGCATGATGGTGGTGGGGCGTCGGCGCCATGCGTGAAATCGTGATCCGGCTGGATAGAATGTAGCCTATACGTCATGATTGCCGAGACGATTTCAAGAGATTCCGACAAAATGCCCCAAGCACCGGCCCCAAAAGTGGGTTCGCACTTTTGGGATCCGTCCGATGCGCTAGAGGTCCACCCACGCCGCCTTGCGCTGGGATGACCGCACGGCGGCCTCGATGAAGCGCACGCCGCGCACACCATGGTCCACTGTCGGCACCTGAAGCGCGAAGGGATTAGGCTCACGGTTCTCGATGCGGGCCGTAACCAGCTCCGCCACATCCGTATAAAGCTGCGCAAACCCTTCCAGGTAACCTTCCGGATGACCGCCGGGGATACGCGAGGCGGCGCGGGAGATGTCGTCGGCTCCGTAGCCGTTGCGGCGGATGAGTCGCGGCGGCTCGCCCAGGGGCGAGAACAGCAGCACGTTCGGGTTCTCCTGCTGCCATTCGAGCCCGGCCTTGTCGCCATAGATGCGGATGCGCAGGCTGTTCTCCAGGCCGGACGCGATCTGGCTGCACCAGAGCATGCCGCGTGCGCCGGAATTGAAGCGCATCATAATATGGGCATTGTCGTCGAGCCGGCGGCCTTCCACGAAGGTGTGCAACTCGGCCGAGAGCGAGGCAACCTCATCGCCTGCGATGAACTCCGCGAGATTGAAGGCATGCGTGCCGATATCGCCCACCGCGCCCGCCGGGCCTGAGCGTGCGGGGTCGGTGCGCCATTCGGCCTGCTTGCTGCCGGTCTCCTCCACGCGGGTGGCGAGCCAGTCCTGCGCGTATTCCACCTGCACGACGCGGATGCGCCCGAGCTCACCCGCCTGCACCATGGCACGGGCCTGCCGCACGAGGGGATAGCCGGTGTAATTGTGCGTGACCGCGAAGATGAGGCCGGAATCTTTCGCGAGCTTCGCAAGCTGGTCAGCCTCGCGCCGCGTCGTGGTGAGGGGCTTGTCGCAGATGACGTGAATGCCGGCTTTGAGGAAAGCGCGCGCCGCCGCCGCATGGGCATGGTTGGGCGTCACGATGGCGACCGCATCGATGCCGTCCTTCAGCCGCCGCTCACGGCGCGCCATCTCGTTGAAGTCGCCATAGATCCGGTCCGGTTTCAGAAGAAGGTCCTCGCCGGAGAGCCGCCCGCGCTCCGGATCGGAGGAGAGAGCGCCCGCCACCAGCTCCCATCGGTCGTCGAGCCGCGCCGCAATGCGGTGCACCGCGCCGATGAACGCGCCGCGGCCGCCGCCGACCATTCCGAGGCGCAGGCGGCGGTTGAGCTTCTGATCCGGCGATCCGGAAATGGCCATGGCGTTCTCCCCTTTATTTCGCGCCGATGCCGAGCATCCGCCGGTTGGCGGATTCATCCGTTCCGCCTGCCGCGAAATCGTCGAAGGCTTTTTCTGTCACGCGGATGATGTGCGCCTTGATGAACTCTGCACCCTCGCGCGCGCCGTCTTCTGGATGCTTGAGCGCGCATTCCCATTCCAGCACGGCCCAGGAATCGTAATCGTACTGCGCAAGCTTCGAGAAGATGGCATTGAAATCCACCTGCCCATCGCCGAGCGAGCGGAAGCGGCCCGCGCGGTTGATCCAGCTCTCGTAGCCGCCATAGACGCCGACGCGCCCCGACGGATTGAACTCCGCGTCCTTGGCATGAAACGCCTTGATGCGCTCATGGTAGAGATCGATGAAGGCGATGTAGTCGAGCTGCTGCAGCAGGAAATGGCTGGGGTCGTAATTGATGCAGGCGCGGGCATGGCCGCCGACAGCATCGACAAAACGTTCGAAGGTGGCGCCGTCGTGAATGTCCTCACCCGGGTGGATCTCGTAACAGACGTCGCAGCCTGCATCCTCGTAAGCATCGAGGATGGACTTCCAGCGACGGCCCAGTTCCTCGAAGGCGGTCTCGACGAGGCCGGCGGGGCGCTGCGGCCAGGGATAGACGAAGGGCCAAGCGAGCGCACCGGAGAAGGTGACGCTCGCCTTCAGGCCAAGGCGTTTGGAGGCTTTGGCCGCCGCAATCATCTGATCCACGGCCCATTCCTGCCGGGCCTTCGGATTGCCGCGCACTTCGGGAGCGGCAAAGCCATCAAAGGCCTCGTCGAAGGCCGGATGCACGGCCACGAGCTGGCCTTGCAAGTGCGTGGACAGCTCCGTGATCTCAAGACTGTGGGAGCGCACAATCCCCTGAACCTCGTCGCAATAGGCGACCGATTCCGCAGCCTTCTTCAGATCGAAGAGGCGCGCATCCCAGGTGGGAATCTGTACACCCTTGTAGCCGAGGGACGCCGCCCATCGGCAGATGGAATCGAGCGAGCTGAACGGCGCTTCGTCGCCCGCGAATTGCGCGAGAAAGAGGCCGGGACCCTTCATGGTCTTCATGGATGAACTCCCAAGGTGCGGGGTACAGGGGAAAAGGTGTCGTCAGGCAAAGGGAAGCTGCCCGCAAATCCGGTTGAGCAGCTTGCCATTGCCTCGCCCCTGATCGTCAGAGGCGAGGTTTATGGAAGCGCCGATCAGAACGGCGAGTTGGGGAAGTAGTGATTCTTCGCGTTGTCCTTCGTGATCAGCTCGGCGTTGAGCACGTAGGTGCCGCGCATCGGCGCATTGCCGTAGAAATGCGCTGCGGTGACGCCCATGGCGGTCGAGATCATCGACGGCGGATAGGACACGTCCGCCGGGATCATCTTGTCGCCGTCCATAACCTTCTTGATCATGTCCTTCATGCCGGCGCCGCCGAGAACGAACTTGATGTCCTCGCGCTTGGCCTGACGGATCGCTTCCATGATGCCGAGCGCCATGTCGTCGTCGGACGCCCACACGGCATCGATCTTCGGATGCTTGGCGAGGTAATCCTGCATCACCTTGAAGGCGTCGTCGCGGTTCCAGTTGGCATATTGCTTGTCGATCACCTTCACGCCAGAGCCTTCGAGCGCCTTCTCGAAGTTCGACACGCGCTCTTCGTCGATCACGGTGGGAATGCCGCGGAAGACGACGACATTGCCCTGCTTGAGATTGTCGACGAAGTACTTGCCTGCGACGCGGCCGAATTCAGGATTGTTGCCGGCCACATAGATGTCCTGGATCGAAGGATCCTTCAGGCCGCGGTCCACGATGGTGACGAAGGTGCCGCGCTTCTTGATCTCGCGCATGGGGTTCGTCAGTTCGTCGGAATTGAAGGGTAGAACCACGAGGGCGTCGACCTTCTGCGAGGTGAGGTCGTCGAGGGCATTAGCCTGCGACGCGCCGTCCGGCGAGGTCTTCACGATCACCTTGAGGCCCGGATAGCCCTTCTCGAGAGCCTTGGCGGTTTCCTGCGCGTGATAGACCACGCCGCCGGTCCAGCCATGGGTGGCGGCCGGAATGGACACACCGATCGTCACGTTTTTCTGTTGTGCCATCGCTCCCGTGGCGACGCCGGCCATGAGGCCTGCTGCAAGTGCGATCTTGAGTGCTGTTGCTTTCATCTCATTCCTCCCTGGAGGGTTGTTGCTGCGGAGCCCTTATCCTTTGTCCGGCGGGCTCCTGCCGGTTTCATCGCCCGCGGTGAACTGACCGCTGCACGAGCATGGCGACAATGATGATGGCACCCTGGACCGCGCCCACGAGGAACTCGGAGACGAAGTTCGACAGCACCATGATATTCGCGACGAGTTCGAGGATCACCGCACCGATGACGGTGCCCCAGATGCGGCCGATGCCACCCTTAAGGGCCGTGCCGCCGATCACGACGGCGGTGATGGCCTGCAATTCCCACAACAGGCCCGTGGTCGGCGTGGCGGAGCCGAGGCGCGGTACATAGACCAGCACGGCGATGCCGACGCAGATGCCCTGGATGATGTAGGTGAGCGTGCGCACGCGCCAGATCGGAACGCCGGAATAGCGGGCCACATCCTCGTTGGAGCCAAGCGCCACCACGTGGCGGCCGAAGGAGGTGCGATAGAGGATCAGCGCGCCGATGGCCGCGACCACGAGGAACGCGATGATCGGGTAGGGAATGCCGAAGACGTTGCCGAAATAAACCGGGCGATACATCTCGCGCAGGTCGAAGTTGCGCATGGTGATCGTGCCACCGGCAGCGAGCCAGATGACCAGCGAGCGGTAGATGCCCATGGTGCCGAGCGTCACGATGAAGGGCTCGATCCGCCCGAACGTGACGATCAGTCCGTTCGCCAGGCCGCAGGCCGCGCTCACCGCAATGGCCGCCAGCATGCCGAGCGCCAGGGTGCTCATATCTCCGCCACCGAGATTGTTGAGGGTCAGGATCATGATGCCCGCCGTCAACGCGGCCATGGAGCCGACGGAGAGATCGAGCCCTCCGCCCGCGATCACGAAGGTCGCGCCCACCGCGATGATGGCGATGAAGGCCGAGCGCGTGACCACGTTCAGCAGATTCGAGGCAGTCAGGAAATCGGGATTGATGAGCGCGCCCGCGATGATCAGAACGATCAGCGCGATGAAGGGCGAGAGCGCCCGCATGTCGATGTTGAACTTGCGCTTTTCAGCGCTGCTGCGAAGCACGGTTTCGGTCATGCATGGCCTGCGGCGATTTCCGCCGCCCTTTCTTCGTGAACGCCGGTGGCGAGATAGACGATCGAATCTTCCGACAGGTTCGCTTGCGCGACCTCGCCCGCGACGCGCCCGTTGCGCATCACGATCACGCGGTGGCACAGGCCGATCAGCTCCTGCATCTCGGAGGATATGACGATGACGGAAAGACCTTCTTCGGCGAGCTGCGCGATGAAGCGGTAGATCTGTTCCTTGGTGCCGATATCGACGCCGCGTGTCGGCTCGTCGATGATGATGATGCGCGGCTCGGCCAGCATCATCTTGGCGAGAAGCAGCTTCTGCTGGTTGCCGCCGGAGAGCTGACCGGCGAGAAGGTCGCGGCGCCTGGCGCGAATATCGAAATCCTGGATCGCCTTGTCGAGCGCCCGCTCTTCGGCACCAACATCGATAAAGGAGCCGCGCGTGAACTTTTCGAGCGCGGCGAGGGACAGGTTGACCCTCAAGTTTTGCTGAAGAAGCAGGCCTTTGCCCTTCCGGTCTTCGGAGAGATAGACGATTCCCGCCGCCATGGCTTCACGCGCATCGCGGAATTGAACCTGCTTGCCGTCGAGAGTGATCGAGCCCTGATGGGAGCGAAGACCGACGAGGCCCTCGAACAGCTCTGTGCGGCCCGCGCCGATGAGGCCGCCGAAGCCAAGGATCTCGCCGCGCTTCAAGGTGAAGGACGCGTTCTCCACATAGCCGGGCACGGCCATGTCGCGGACGGACAGAATCGTCTGGTCGGACGCCGTCTCCGGCTTGTCCGGATAGAGCTTGGACATGTCGCGGCCCACCATGAGCTTCGCCATCTCAAGCGGCTCGAGGCCCTCGATGTCGCGGGTCACGATGTGGCGACCGTCGCGCAGCACAGTCACACGGTCGGCCACCGCCTTCACTTCGTTCAGGCGGTGAGAGATATAAAGAACGGCGACGCCCTGCGCGCGCAGCTTGCGGATGATGTCGAACAGGCTCTCGGCTTCGATGGGCGTGAGCACGGCGGTCGGCTCGTCGAAGGCCACCACTTTGTGCGGCACGAGAAGCGCTCGGGCGATTTGCACGAGCTGCCGGGCGGCAATGGAGAGGGTGCGCACCTCACGGTCCGGATCGATGCGTGTGCCGAGCTCGGTGAGGATCGCACGGGTGCGCTCACGCATGGTCTTGTCATCGACGAAACCGTAGCGGCGGATCTCCCGGCCGAGAAACACGTTCTGCGCGACCGTCAGGTCTTCGGCGAGCAGGATTTCCTGATGCACCAGGACGATACCGTGGCTCTCCGCATCCACGGGGCCGGTGAAGGTGATCGCCTGTCCGTTCAAATGCAGGCCGCCTTTCGTAGGCGGAAGATGGCCCGAGAGAATGCGCATCAACGTCGACTTGCCCGCGCCGTTCTCACCGATGACGGCATGAACCTCGCCGGGTTTCAGATCCAGCGAAATGCCGCTCAGGACCTCGATAGGCCCAAACGACTTTGAGATGTTTTCTGCGCGCAGGACAGAATCCATGCAGGGCTCCGGATAAGCGGCATCATTCGCTTGCGGGACTGCGCAAGCGGTCATTCGGAATACTCGAGATGTGTCAGGTCAGCAGAGCAGAACGGGCGCTGGCATATCTTTCCTCCGGCTTGTCACGTCGTCCTCTGGCGGGACTTGAGTGAACGATCTAGGGGGATTCCATTCCTTGGCAATGCCCCTATGTAATCGATTACATGAAAAACTTTACCGCAACGGCGGCTTCTGTCAAACAGAACCATCGTAGGGGGAGGTCACATGGACGAGAGCGGGCACGCTGACGGCTTTGCAAAAGATGGTTCAAGCACCATCCGTGCTGCCCGGATTCAGGATGTGGCGAAACTCGCCGATGTCTCGACGGCCACCGTGAGCCGTGCGCTTGCCACGCCGGAGCGTGTCTCTCCGGAAGCGCGCGCGCGCGTGCTCGAAGCCATTGCCAAGACGGGCTATGTGCCCAATCCCGCCGCGCGGTCCTTGCGGTCGCAGAAGACCTATATGGTGCTCGTGGTCCTGCCAGATCTGGCCAACACCTTCTTCTCGAAGATCCTGCGCGGAATCGAGGAGACGCTGTTCGAAGCCGGCTACGGCATGATCATCAGCGATCTCGACGGCTCACCGGCGAAAGAGGCGCATTTCGCTGCCTTCACCGCAGCCGGGCGAGTCGATGGAGCCATTCTTCTCAATGGCCATCTCTTCGGCCAAAGCCGCGAAGGCGAGGGGGCGCCGGCGCGGGTCGGCATTCCGATGGTGGCGCTGTGTGAGGCCATCCCCTCCGCAGATATTCCGCAGATCGAGATCGACAACCGGGTCGCCGCCTCGCGGATGACGCGGCATCTCGCGTCGCTTGGCCATCGCAGCATTGCTTATGTAAGCGGTCCTGCCGGCAACGTGCTGGAGCGTGAGCGCTACGAAGGATATCGCGAGGGGCTGGAGGCCGCAGGGCTTGCCTTCGATCCCGGCCTCGTCATTCCCGGCGATTACACCATCACGGCAGGGGTCGCGGCGGGACAGGACTTGGTGGCGCGAACAAAGCGTCCGAGCGCCGTCTTCTGCACCAGCGATGAAATGGCTATCGGGCTCATGCGAACCCTGCTGTCGTCAGGACTGAAGGTGCCGGAGGATATCTCGGTGGCAGGGTTCGACGATATCGAATTCGCAGCTGTTGCAGAACCTGCCCTGACCACTATCCACCAACCGCGGCGTGAGCTGGGCCAGGCGGCCGCGTCCATGCTCATCGATCTCTTGCAGGGCAAGCCTTCGTCCATGCGGGTTAGACTCGATACGGAGCTCGTGATCCGCGACAGCATCGCGCCGCCCAAGTAAAGCAGCGCATCGTTTAAGCAAAAAACCGGAACCGCTTTTCGCTGACGCGGCCCTCCGCGATGCATTAGAACATGCTGAAGGCGCCGACGAATAGGATCAGCACGAGGCCGATGAAGCCGACATAGGCATAAAGCGCCTTGCTGGAATTCTGATGGGCGTAACTGTCCTTTTCGGCCCCATCCCGCCAGCGAACCGAGTTCTCCTGGTGGCGGGCGAGATCGACCTGCTCAGGCTTCGGCGGGAAGCCGGCGGCCTCATCATCCGTCCCTAATGGGGACAGGCCGGGATCGAGCGCCTCGTTCTTGTCACCCGTGCGTCCGCTGTCGATATCGCCCTTCAACTGGGCTGAGGTCGATCCCATGGCCATGGGGGGCGGGGTGACCGGTTCGATCGTGTAGGCCGGCGGAATGTCTCGACGGTCTGAACGGGTGGACATCGCAACTCTCCCAGGCTCCACTGCTGGAGGAAACCGTCTGGATCGTGCGTAGTTCCTGGGAGGCCCAGGGCCCTCCAATCCATTTCGCAAGTGCGCAAGGAAGGCAGACAAGAAAAAAGGCCGCTGTTGCCAGCGGCCCGAAGTTTAGGGAGGAAACGCCCAAGAAGGGCAGCAACACTGCGACGCTAATCGCCGTGCTGCACTGCAAGAAATAAGGATTGCCCAAACATTCTACAAGATTAAAAGGTCAGCATGGCTGCCCATTTTTTGACCTCATAGGAATGGCTCGGTTGCAACGTTTCTTGGAGGTAGCGCTCAGGGCTTGATCAAAATTGATGCAACAATGGTGCAGAGGTGAGGAATGCCGACGTTGAACGCCGTCCTGGAAGCCGCCCTTTATGTAGATGATCTCGCTCGTGCGAAGGCGTTCTACGAAGACCGGATGGGTCTCGGTCTGCTTCGGGCGGACAACCGCATGTGCGCTTTCGATGTGGGCGGGCGCAACATCCTGCTGCTGTTCCAACGGGGCGCCTCGGCGCAGACCATGACGATCTCGGGTGGGACGATACCGCCCCATGACGGGCAAGGCCCTTTGCACATTGCCTTCGCGATTTCGGCGGATGAGCTTCAGGCCTGGGAGGAGAAGCTCGAGAAATCCGGCATTGCCATCGAGGGCCGGACCACCTGGCAGCGCGGCGGGACGAGCCTGTATTTCAGGGATCCGGACGGGCATCTCCTTGAATTGGCGACGCCCGGCCTTTGGCAGACCTATTGAGGATAAGTCAGGTAACGACGCTCGGCTCGCTGCGTCCCGTGCGGGCCGCGATCTCCGCAATGGTGTTGGCCGCATCAGCAATGTCGGCCAGCGCCTCGGCGGTGGGCAGATTGTGCCGCTCCGTGTCGGGCTCAAACCGTTCGAGATAGACGCGCAGGGTCGCGCCCGAGGTGCCGGTGCCCGAGAGGCGGAAAACGGCGCGGGCATCCTCGGCAAAGAGGATGCGGATACCCTGCTTTGGCGTTACCGATCCATCGACCGGATCCTTATAGGCAAAGTCATCGCAGGCCTGCACCGTCAGCCCGCTGACGCGCTGGCCCGGAAGGCTGGCGAGCTTGGCGCGTAAAGCGTCCATCAATTCGTTGGCAGCCGCCGTGTCGAGCTCTTCGTAATCGTGGCGGGTATAGTAATCGCGTCCGAAGGTTGCCCAATGCTCGCGCACGATCTCGTCCGCCGGCTTCTTCAGAACAGCGAGAATGTTGAGCCACAGCAGCACCGCCCAAAGGCCATCCTTCTCGCGGATATGGGCGGAGCCGGTGCCCGCGCTTTCCTCGCCGCAGATCGTGATCAATCCCGCATCGAGAAGGTTGGCGAAGAACTTCCAGCCGGTCGGCGTCTCGAAGGCGTTGATGCCGAGTTTGGCGGCCACGCGGTCGGCGGCGCGGCTTGTCGGCATGGAGCGGGCAACGCCCGCGAGGCCCTTGGAATAGCCCGGCGCCAGATGGGCATGGCTCGTGAGAATCGCGAGGCTGTCGCTCGGGGTGACGAACAGGCCCGGCGCCACGATCATGTTGCGGTCGCCGTCACCATCCGAGGCTGCGCCGAAATCTGGCGCGTCGGGTCCAAGCATCAGCTCCATCAGCTCATGGGCATGAACCGGATTCGGATCGGGATGGTGGCCGCCGAAATCGGGCAAGGGTTCGCCATTCACTACGGTGCCCTTGGGCGCGCCGAGACGGTCTTCGAGAATGGCTTTTGCGTAGGGACCCGTAATCGCGCTGAGCGCATCGAAGCGCATGCGGAAGCCGGAGCGGAACAGTTCGGCGATCTTGCCGAAATCGACCAGCGTCTCCATCAGCTCGACATAATCGGCGACGGGGTCGATCACCTCGACGATGGTGCTGCCGATCTTCGTCTCACCGATCTTGCCGAGGTCCACATCCGGCGCATCACTGATGTTGTATTCGGCGATAGTGCTCGCGCGCTTGAACACGGCCTCCGTGAAGGATTCCGGCGCAGGGCCGCCATGGGACATGTTGAACTTGATGCCGAAATCGCCGTCCGGCCCGCCGGGGTTATGGCTCGCGGACAGGACCAGGCCGCCGATGGCCTTGTATTTGCGGATGACGCAGGAGGCGGCCGGCGTGGAGAGAAGGCCCTTCTGGCCGACCAGGATGCGACCGAAGCCGTTGGCTGCCGCCATCTTCAAGGCTGTCTGAACCACTGCTTCATTGAAATAGCGCCCGTCACCGCCGATCACGAGGGTCGAGCCGTCGCGGTTCTCGACGTTGTCGAAGATCGACTGGATGAAATTCTCGACATAGCGAGGCTGCTGAAAGACGGTGACCTTCTTTCGCAGGCCGGACGTGCCGGGGCGCTGATCGGAAAAAGGTGTGGTCGTAACGCGGGTCGTCACCATCTGGGTCTGTACTTCCTTGGCTAGGCTTTGCGACGGGAAACGTCTGACGGGCCATTCTAGGGCTCCGGTCATGAGATGCCACTGCCAGGATGAAGGCAAGATGAAGATTGGTAACTCTGCTGCAGCGAGGAGGGGACGCTACGTTGCGTCAACAAAAGCCTTGGCTTGTGCGATGCCCCGGCAATGGAAGCCGATAGTGCGCGGGGCGCCGTCGAGATAGTATTCGTCGAGGTTCTGGAAGGTGAAGCCCGCCTGGCGCAGAAGCTCCGCGACAGGGCGGGTGAGGTTGCATCCTACGGCGAGTGAGCGCCAGATCGGGTTCAGGCGAAATTGCCATCTTGCCACATCGGGTTCCGGCGAGAGGCCATGCTCGAGAAACAGCATCCGGCCCTCGGGCTTGAGAACGCGCCGGATCTCCTTGAGCACCTGTAACGGATCGTCGACGGAGCAGAGCGTGTAGGTGACGACGGCGGTATCGACCGAGTCATCCTCCAGGGGAAGCGCCTCCGCCGGGGCTCGAATGACTTCCAGCGGAACAAGGCTCGCCTCGCACCGCTCTTCACCGAGCGAAAGGAAGGCCGCATTCGGATCGACCCCGATGACCTTCGTCACTAGTTCGGGGTTGTAGAACGGGAGGTTCAAGCCGGGGCCGATTCCGATTTCGAGAACGATGCCGCTCGCCAGCGGCACGATCCGCTCCCGCTCTGCTGAGATATCTTCCATCGAGCAGAGACAGCTCACGATCTTCGGGCCGATATAGCGAGAGTAGATGCCCACGATGGTCTCCAGGGTTGATTGCGGCGATTGAATCGTGGCGACGGTCAGTGGCCCGAACGGGGAACGCCGCGCCAGCCGTAATAGACTTCGAAAGGTTCGAGCCCGATGTCCTGCAGCATGCGCACATCGAGTTGCGCCAGTTCCTTGCGGGCTCTCTCGCGTGCAGCCGAGTGCTTCATCAGCGAGACGAAGTACCGACCAGCCTTGCCGGCGCTGGTGAAAGCTGCGGGAGCGATCCAGGCATAGCCCGAGTGCCCTGGGCCATGCAGTGATCCTGTTGCATATGTCATGACATGCCTCCATGCGCATGAACTGCTAGAATAGACGGGCCGAGGGTCGGTCCGGGGCGACGGGATCGGGTGTTCCCCTTCTCATCGCCGTAGATGACGATGCGCGGGTTTGGCTTGGCCGTCCGTGATGCCGGTCACACAGGCTGTCTGGTGGCGATGAGGGAGGGTTTTTGATGGCCGATCCGCGCAACATGGCGCTGCTGCTGGCGGCCAATCCCTTTTTCGGAGGGCTTGGTCAGGAGGCCATCGACGCGATCGCCGTCCTCTGTGTGCCGCGACATCTGGAACGGGAAGAAACTCTCTTCTTGAAAGGGGATGCGGGCGATGCGCTTTACGCCATCCGGCGCGGGCAGATACGCATCGCCACGGGAAGCGCCTCGGGCCGCCGCTTAACGCTCAACCTGCTCGGGTCCGGCGACGTGTTCGGCGAGGTTGCGCTTCTCGATGGCCGGCCAAGAACGGCCGACGCCGTCGCCGTCGAGTCGACGGATCTCTACATGATCCATCGCAGGGATTTCATCGAGCTTCTTGCCAAGCAGCCGAAGGTGGCCGTGCGCATCATCGAGTTTCTCTGCGAGCGTATCCGCTGGATGAGCGCGCAGATGGAGGAGCGAGCGCTCATGCCCCTGCAGACGCGCCTCGCCCATCGCCTCGTTGCCCTCAGTGAGGATTACGGAGCGGAGATCCATGTCAGCCAGGAGGAGCTTGCCGTTTTCGTGGGAGCCACCCGTGAGAGCGTCAACCGCCAGCTTCAAACCTGGCGGCGGGAGGGTGTAGTCGAACTCAGCCGGAACTGCATCCGCCTGCTTCAACCCGCAGGTCTCGGCATATCCGTGAATGGAGAACCTGACGGCAGCGCGATGTGACCCAAATCACAGAACTTGCCGCTCATTCGGCATCAAGGTGTCCACGGCTCCGAAGCGGAGGAAGACCATGGCTCTTTACCGTCAGTTGCGACGATCGAGCGGTGGATGAAACAACATTGATGCCTTGGACGACGGGGCGAATACACGAACTCGGAAACGGCCGCCGGGCCGCGTCGTGAGAGATCAGCGTAAGCTTGAACACAGTTGCATAGCTACCTCCTAAGAGATGGCGTCTCTCGAAATAGTCGAGAGCGACATGCAACCGGGCATACTATGGTCTTTGAAGAAAAACTCACGAGCAAGGCATAAGTCCGGGGCGTCTTGAGTACGAAAGCCTCCCGCCATGGCAGCCGAACGTTTGAACAATGGATCACAGCCATGTCACAACGTTTTACAGCTGCGCTCGGACGGATTCGGCATGTGGAGATTCATAGCCTGATCCGTGGATTGAAGTGTGCCTTGATCTTGGCGGGCGCGCTCCTCGCCATGCCCAGCCCGCTCCAAGCGGAGCAGGCATCACGCAGGGTCCTCCATATCGACTCGTATCACAAAGGAAACGAATGGAACGACCGCATCGTGGAAGCCTTGCGCTGGACGCTTCATAACCGAGGCGTGGAGGTCCGTGTCTTTCACATGGATACGAAGCGGCGCTCATCCGAGGAAGAAATAAAAGCCTCGGCTTTTGAGGCCATGCGGCAGGTCGAGTCTTTCAAGCCCGACGTCGTGACGGTGAGCGACGATCCAGCCGCGCAATTCTTCGTCATGCCCTATCTCCACGATGCCGACATGCCCGTGGTCTTCTGCGGCCTGAATTGGGATGCGGGGGCCTATGGCCTGCCTTACCGGAACACCACAGGCATGGTGGAGGTGTCTCCCATCCCCCAGATCGTGCAGCTTCTTCGCCGCTATGCCCATGGCTCCAGGATCGGGTTCCTGTCCGAGGACACGGAAGTGAAGCGCAAGGAACTCTCGTATCACGAGCGGCTGTTCGGCATCACCTATGAGAAGACGTATTTCGTCAAGTCATATGCCGAATGGAGCGAGGCGTTCGCGCGGGCGCAGCACGAGGTCGACATGCTCATGATCTTCGGCGTCGGGGCGCTGCGGGATTGGGATCTCGAGCCAGCCAAGCGCCTTGCGGAGGACAAGACGGCGATTCCGACGGGAACCGATTTCGAATGGCTGACAGCCGTCAGTCTCGTGGGCGTCGTCAAGAGTCCTGAGGAGCAGGGGCGTTGGGCGGCTTTGGCAGCACTGCGCATTCTCGACGGTGTGGAACCGAGCGCCATTCCGCTGTCCTACAATCGGGATGGGGAACTGTTCTTCAACGCGCGGATCGCAAGAACGCTCGGCATCAAGCAGGCGCCGCCACTCGCCAGAGCCGTTCCATGACGATGTTCAAGAACAAGAGGCCCGCAAAGGATGGCAGGCGCAGGCGCTCCATTACGCTCAAGACGCTGCGGACGATTGCCGTCCGGATCAGTCTCGTCGTCGCTATCGCAACGATCCTGAGCTACTGGCATGTGCGTTCCGGTTTCGAGGAGCAGGCTGTTGAGAGCCTGAACAGATATGTGGAGCAGAGGCGGGTTCGCGAAAGCGCCATCTTCAACCTGGCCAGCAGCAATGTCCGAACCTTCTCGGATGCCTTTGTCCGGGAGTTGAGCCAGCTCGACCCCCAAAGCGCCGAGCAGCGGTTTGCGAGCCTCTTCGAGAGGCGGCCCGACGGTACCTTGAGACTGACGGAAGATGTTTATCGGACTTACGGCGTGACCGGCTTCATCGGAAAGCATGTCACGGCGGATCGCGACCTGAAGCGCCGCCTGATCGCAGCCTTCGATCTCATCACGCAATTCGGCCCGGCCTGGCAGAGCCAATTCGCCAATCTCTACGTCATCACGCCGGAGGGCGCTGTCATCATGTACTGGCCGGGCCAGCCCTGGGCTCTGCGCGCTGACGATTGGGAGATTGCCGGAAAGCTCAACCTCCTCTCAGACAAGAAAGATGAGATCGTCGTCACCGGCAATATGCAGACGCCATCCCAGGAGCGCTGGTCAGGACTCTATTTCGATTACGGCATCAAGGACTGGCTCGTCTCGGTGACGCGACCGGCCGCCGCCGACAATCGCCAGCTTCTGCAGATCGGGCAGGACATCCTGGTGCATGACCTGATCGGGCGTGCCGCCAGCGCGGAGCTTGGAGGCACATACAATGTCCTCTTCTCGGAAGAAGGCCGGATCATCGCCCATCCGCAATTCATGGATGCCATCCAGGCGCGCAGCGGCTCTCTGCCTGTTTCGGAGACGGGCGACGCGCATCTGGAGAAGATTCATCAGCTCGTTCTCAACCGCTCGCCCGAACAGAGCGTTGTCCGCAATCAGGATTTCAACGAGATCGTTGCCATCACACGTTTGAGCGGGCCGCAATGGACTCTGGCGACCATCTACCCGTTAGCGCTCGCATCACAGAGCGCCTGGCAGACGGCGCGGTTGATCTTCGCGATGGGCGCAGTCGCGCTGATTCTGGAGATCCTGATCCTCAGCTCGACTCTCAGAAGCCAGATTGCAGTGCCGCTGCGCCAGCTGGTGCGCGCCACCGGCTCCGTCGCGGAGGGGCATTTCAAGACCCACCTCGACCTCCAGCGCAAGGATGAGATCGGTGAACTTGCCGAGGCCTTCACCACCATGGCACGGCAGATCGATGCCCGCGAAACCGCTCTCAACGAGAGAGGGGAGAGTCTTGCCAGGCTCAATGAGCAGTTGGAATATGAATTGTCGGAGCGCGAGCGGACCGAGAAGGAGTTGGCGCGGCACCGCGAACTGAATGCCCTCCTCGATACGATAGATTACGGCATCCTATTCCTGAGCGCTGAACTCAAGGTTCGATTGGCCAACCGGGCCTATAAGGAATTATGGGAGGTGCCGGATTCCCTGGTGACCAAAGGAACGCCGATCCGGGAGCTCATGGTCCATCACTGCCGGGTGATGGATGTCGGCCAGGTCTTCGAAGAGGACGCGCTCGAACGGGCTCTGAGCGGTATCAGTTGCTGCGAGCAGGCAAGCGTCGAGATTCCGGCGCCGAAGGGCCGCATCCTTCGATACCATTGCGTCTCGCTTCCCGATGGCGGCCGGATGCTGACCTATGTGGATATCAGCGAGCAGAAGCATGCGCTCGAAGCTCTTGCCGCGGCCGAGCAGCGCCAACGCCGACTTCTTGAACTCGCTCCCTTCCCGCTCGTTGTGACGAGCCGCGACGAGGGACGCATTCTTTACGCAAATGCTCGCAGTGCCGACACTATCGGAGTGGGCCAGGAGGACATGCAAGGAACGTTGGCGCCGAATTATTATGCCAATCCAAATGATCGGGACAGAATTCTCGAATGGCTTTCTCAGGAAGGCCGCGTCCGTGACATTGAGGTTCTGTTGCAGCGCCCGAACGGTGAGCGCTTCTGGGCCTTGGTGAATGCTTCGGTGGCCGATTACGGCTCGACGCCGTCGCTGCTCTTCTCGTTCAACGACATCTCCGATCTGAAGCAGCGCGAAGAACAGTTGCGGCAGGCCAAGCGCGAAACGGAATCAGCCCTTCGCGACCTCAATGCAGTCTTGGAGACGATTCAGTATGGTATCCTGTTCCTTGACCCGGATTTCAAGGTTCGCCTCGCCAATCGGGCCTATCGCGAGATCTGGCAGATCCCCGACGATTTCTACAATCGGATCCGCTCGCTCGACGAGGATATGGAAGAAAGCAGGATTATCGGCGCCTACGACGTGTCCGAGGACGAGTGGGAGATTTACAAAGCCGGGCGTCTAGCAGAGATCCGCGAAGGGAATATCGAGCCGCGCGAGATGCGGCTGAAGAACGGCCGGATCATCCAGTACCGCTGCATCGGCCTTCCCGATGGCGGGCGGATGTTGACCTATTTCGACATCACGGAGATCAAGCGCTTCGAAGAGGTTCTCGGCCGCCATCTCGCGGCAATGGAATCGGCCATGGACGGCATGGCAATCCTCGATCCGGATTCGACATATCAGTATATGAACGCGGCTCACGTCAAAATCTTCGGCTATGACGATCCTTCCGAACTCAAAGGCAAGAGCTGGCGCAATCTCTATGCCGATAGCGAGCGGGAGCGCCTTGAAACGGATGCCATTCCGCAGGTGTACAGGACCGGGCGGTGGAGTGGCGAAGCCGTCGGCCTCAAGCGTGATGGATCCACTTTCCCGCAGGACGTCTCACTGACTTTGATCGGCAATGGCGGTCTCATCTGCGTCGTTCGCGACATCACCGAGCGGCATGCACGCGACGAAGTTTTACGGCTGGCCAAGGAGCACGCGGAGGATGCGAGCCAAGCAAAATCTCGGTTCCTCGCTAATGTCAGCCATGAATTGCGCACTCCGCTCAATGCGGTTCTGGGCTACACGGAACTGCTGATCGATGGTCTCTACGGTTCGCTGCCCAACAAGGCCCATGGTGTCCTGACACGCGTGCAGGTGAATGGAAGGCATCTGCTCTCGCTGATCAATGACATCCTCGATCTCTCGAAGATCGAGGCCGGGGAACTCAAGGTGGCATCCGAATCCTATCCCGTGGCCGGCCTGATTCATTCGGTCGTTTCCACGACAGAATCCCTCGCCAAAGCGAAGGGGCTCTCTCTGAAGACCTCGATCGAAGACGGCTTGCCTAGCGGCCTTGGTGACGAGCGGCGCCTGACGCAGGTTCTCGTCAACCTTGTCGGGAACGCTATCAAGTTCACCGATGAAGGCTCGGTGGAAATCGTTGCGAGGCTCAACGATTGCAGGCTTCAGATCGAGATCACCGATACTGGCATCGGTATCTCGTCCAAGGATCAGGAGTTGATCTTCGAAGCCTTCCAGCAGGGCGCGAATGCTGTCGCCCACGGCAATAACGGCACCGGCCTCGGCCTCGCCATTTCCAAGCGAATCGTCGATCTCCATGGCGGAACGATCATGGTCCGTTCGATTGTCGGCATGGGATCGACCTTCATCATCGACCTTCCCCTCGACATCGGTTCCGCGACGGAGGCGGCATGAGTCTCAAGCGCATCCTGATCGTGGAGGATACGGAAGATAATCGGCAGATCTTGCGCGATCTTCTGACCAATGCCGGCTTTGACATCGTCGAGGCCCATGATGGGGAGGCGGCAGTGGAAGCAGCGTCCAAACATCATCCCGACTTGATCCTGATGGATATCCAACTGCCAATCATGAACGGATATGAAGCGATCCGCCGCATCAAGTCCGACGCGAAGCTGCAGCCCATCCCGATCATCGCGGTGACATCCTATGCCTTGTCCGAAGACAAGGAGAAGGCGCGGGCGGCAGGGTGTGATGGATATGTTGCCAAGCCGTTCAGCCCGCGCCAGCTCCTCGCCACCGTGCGCGATTTGTTGGAGGCTTGAGTTTCTCCATGCGTGAACGTCCTCTCATTCTGGTGGTCGACGACGTGGAGGAAAACCTTGAGATCGTCACGGTCCGCCTCGAAGCTCAAGGCTATGAGATCGAGACCGCGAAGAATGGCCTCGAGGCGCTCGACAAAACCCGGCAATTCCTTCCCGACCTCATATTGCTCGACATCATGATGCCCGGCATCGATGGCATTGAGGTCACGCGCCGCCTCAAGGCGGATGAGGGTCTCCGTTCCATCCCGATCATCCTGCTGACCGCCAAAGCGAGTGTCGAGGATGTGGTTACCGGGCTTGATGCAGGCGGCGACGATTATCTTACCAAACCGTTCGAGCCCAATACGCTCGTGGCCAGGGTCAGGTCCCTTCTGCGCATCAAGGCTCTCTACGATACTGTTCAGGCACAGGCGGAACAGCTTGCGAGCTTGAACAAGGATCTGGAGGCGCGGGTCGCTGCACAGGTCGATGAGCTCGGCCGCGTGCGCGAGTTGCGCCGCTTTCTTCCGCCGCAAGTCGCCAACATGATCGTATCGGGCGGAGGGCGTGCCGAAATCCTGGAACATCACCGCCGGGAGATCGTCGTCCTCTTCTGTGATCTGCGTGGCTTCACGAGTTTCGCCGAGATTGCAGCGCCGGAGGAGGTGATGAACCTCGTCAAGGCCTACCACCAATCGCTCGGACCTCTGATTTACGAAGCCGAAGGAACGCTTGAGAGATTCACCGGAGACGGCATGATGATCTTCTTCAACGACCCCCTCCCGATGCCCGATCCTGCCGCCCGGGCTGTTCGGTTGGCGATTGCCATGCGCAACTCCGCGCATGAGTTGTCCATGAACTGGCAGCTTCGGGGCTATTCCATCGGCTTCGGCATCGGCATCGCCCAGGGCTATGCGACCATGGGACGGATAGGCTTCGAGGGGCGGTTCGATTACGCGGCGATCGGAACCGTCACGAACCTCGCGGCCCGGCTCTGCTCCGAGGCGCGCAATGGGCAGATCCTCGTCACGCAGAGGGTTGCATCGGAATGTCAGGAAGTTGCCGTATCCTCGGCTCTCGGCGAGATGCAGCTCAAGGGCTTGAGCCGCCCGGTTCCCATTTACAACATCGACGGGCCGGTGATGTGACGGTCCGTGCCGTCATTCATGGAGATGACTGGTGCTCGGTTCGTTCAATCAAGGACGAGCCTGTCCTTTCGACGCCGTGATCGGAGCGAACCTTCAAAGGCACGCGGACCAGTTGCCGATAAGAGGAAATACGGCCGCCGGATGCCGACTTGGCCAGGCGAACGAAGATCAGATCGAACTGGTCGGATGCCGTCCCGAAGTCAGGATCAATGCTGTTCTCGTCCAGAAATGCCGGATAGGTGATCGATACTTCCAGGTCTGTCGGATCGTCCAATTGCTCGCGCGACGGGCTCCTGCCCTGATAGATCAGCTTTCCAGGAGACCAATCATGCAGGTTCTTGGACGTGCTGTAATAGAACCCGGACGTGCCATTCGGTGGTTTCGATGACTTCGAGTAGACGGCAAAGAAGGTTCTTGAGGGTTCGTGGAAAATGATCGAGCGAACATTTCCCAGGACGCCGTCGCCGATGGCGGCGCAAGTCCTGCTGCTCGTCGTCCATTGGTTGTCCTCGAACCGGGCTACGCTTTCATAGGCTGCTCCCGTCCAAACTTCCCATTCGAGAGGATTGGAGACCGAAGCGCGGAGCAGGCAGTTATAACGCTCAGGCGCCTTTCGGCCACGATACCACACGATGCTGTAGGCATGGCCTTCGTGCTTGACGAAGTTCGTTGCCGTAATGAAGCCGGGCGGGTTGCGAGAGTTGCCGCTATAAGGCTCGGGCGGACGAAGAACGAGGTGATGAGGCGGATTGCCCAGATAGCTGAAGCTCTTACCGCCATCTGTAGAGATCAGGGCGGCAATCCCGTTATACCAGCATGCCGTGCGGCCCTTGCCGGCGGTGCAGGATTGGTTGTGGCGATAAGGCATGTAGCTTGCGCTGGCGAGGGCAAAGATTCGGCCGTCGGCCAACCTCATCATGGAATGGATCCATGTCCTGTCATCCAGCTGATTGGGATCAGGATCGCCAGACGCCGAGAACCGAATGCGGCAATCCTTGTTCAAGGCCGAGAGGGAGGGTCCCTCGAAGGCACGTGCCTTGAAGTTCGGTGCAAACAGAACGAGATTCCCATCGGAGTTTCGAACGGCCCGAGCCGGTGCGTCGGGCAGGTCCGATCCGTCGCAGGCATCGCGGCGTGAGTCGTACAGAACCGTCTGAGCCCGCTGTGGCGCACGTTCCAGAACTTGAGCGTTGGCGCTTGCGCCCATGGTGAGCGCAAGCGCCGTGCTCCAGAATGCCTTCAAGAACACGTCCTTCAGCCTTCGACGATTTTCTGCAGGAAGACGGCTGGCTTGATATGGTTATTCTTGAGGAAATCGATGTAGAGGGCGGCCCGCTCGCTTCTGATCCTATCATAGGCAACCGGATCGAAATTGATCAGCTTCTTCAGCTTCGCCCGGGTTAAGGGAGCAGTGCATTCCGCCGCGCGAATGAACGGCACGCCGGTGTTCTGGCAAAGCTCCTCTGTTCGCGAGTCGATGGCAACCGTCAGACCCATTTTCTCCGCTTGTAGAGCGAGGGCGACGCCATGGTAGCGGGAACCGATCGTCAGGTCGAAGCGGCGCAGGGAATCCATCCAGGACGGAACATCGTAAAACGAGCGGGCATAATTGATGCACCAGTTCTTGAACTCTTCACGCGTATAATGAGGAACAGTGTGCGCGTGAATATTGGCGAGAACCTTCTCTTCGATGGTGTCGAAATCACCGCGTGAAATCTTGATCATGTCGCCCATGGATTGAACGACGTATTGCCCTGGCGACATGGGATCCATCATCATGGAAATGAGCTGATGCTCGATATCGCGGGTGCGGCCCCAGGCCTGGTGCCCACCGGCCACGGAAATCAGGCGCGGCAGAGGGTTCGCATTCCAGTTTTTCCAGATCTTTTCGCCCAGCTTGGGCTGCTGGTTGATGAAGAATGAGGGGCACCCGCCCGGAATGGTCTCGGCGATGCCGAGCTTTTCAAGCTGCTCCGTGGTATAGGTTCCGCGCGTGTAGATGTTGGGCGCGCTGGAGGCTGCCTGCTTCCGCAGGAGTTGAGCCCATCGCAGCGTCCCCTCGGACACCTGAATGTCTACAGCGGTGTTGTCCGCCTGCGCTCCCAAGCCGATAGCGACGATAGGCAGGTCTGCGCTTGCCAGCCGATCGGCCATGCTGCCGAGATCCGTATGCGGACCGAGCTGGTTTGCGCATGGAATGACGATGATATCGGCCTCGCGTTTCAACGTGTCAGGTGATGCATGCCATGGGAAGAACTTTGTTTCATTGCCGACATGAGATGCGATAGCATGAACAAAGGCTAAGTTCCCATTGTTATGTCCAACCCCTTTGTACAGATCCTCGAAGCCCATATTCGAGTACAACCCGAGACTTTCTTTCTGCCATAGAATCGCCGCGCGCATTCCAATTCCTCAAAGCTTGTGACTGATGAAAATATTTATTTGGCGCGCTTTACAAAACACACGCGCGATTTTCATAAATTATGGCTGCGATGGTATTCGCTAGTCAACATAAGTATTTGCGTGTCCTTTGGTTGCGCTATATCCGCAATTATATTTGAATACATATTGAAAATCGAAATGCCTATTGAACGTGCCAATGCAAAAAGTGGAGATGTCGCTTTCTCAGCGTCAGAGCAAGACGATGCGAGAGCTATGCAGCCGCGCGCTGCTGCAGACTCCGCTCCCAGGTGAGTGCATGCGAGATGATCGTCTCGAGGTCGTCATGCTTTGGCGTCCAACCGAGAAGGTTGCGGATCTTGGTTGCGCCTGCGATCAGCGCAGAAGGATCTCCGGCTCTGCGAGGAGCTAGGAGAGCGTCGAAATCGATGCCTGAAACCTTCTTCACGGCTTCGACGACCTCCAGCACAGAATAGCCCTTCCCATAGCCGCAGTTCAGCGAAAGGCTGCTTCCACTACCGCGAAGGTAGTCAAGCGCGAGAAGGTGAGCATCGGCGAGGTCGGAGACATGGATGTAATCTCGAAGGCAAGTGCCGTCTGGGGTGGAATAATCCGTGCCATAGATCTCGACATGATCGCGCTCGCCGAGCGCCGTCTGCGTCGCGACCTTGATCAGGTGTGTCGCCCGGCGGCTTGACTGGCCACTGCGACCGAGAGGGTCTGCTCCCGCGACATTGAAATAGCGGAGCGCCACGTAATTGAAGGGATGGGCTGCGGCAACATCCCGCAGCATCAACTCAGTCATCAGCTTCGATGTGCCATAGGGCGAGACGGGGTTGAGCGGCGTTGTCTCCGTGATCGGCACCTCGGTCGTGTTGCCATAGACGGCCGCCGTGGACGAAAACATGAATTGGGTCACGCCGCTCGCGACGGCTGCGCCGATCAGATTGCGCGACTTGACGGTGTTGTTGAGATAATAGCCGAGCGGATCGGAGACCGAATCCGGAACCACGATGGAGCCGGCGAAATGCGCGATCGCCTCGACGCCATGTCCTTTGACGATGTCCGCGATGAGAGTTTCGTCGCCGCAATCACCTTGGATGAAATGCGCTGACGGATGAACCATCCACTCGAATCCGGTTGAAAGATCGTCGAGGACGACAACATTCTGTCCGGAATCGATGAGAGCAAGAACCATATGGCTGCCGATATATCCGGCTCCGCCGGTGACGAGAACGCTCATACCATTATCCTGAAATAACAACCGGATTGTCGCGCGGATCTATCTAGGCAGCCTTCAGCTGCCTGTTTGCCGGACGTTTCATGACATCGACCATTTTCGTATCGACACCATTCTCGACCAGGAATTGATGCATCTCGCGATAGGTCGACCTGTAGGCTCGGTTGAACTTGTCGAAGAGCGATTGATCCCAATATTGCTCGAGGTTGAATTCCTTGCCGGAGAATACATCGAAGCTCGGAATTTGGTATGTCTCGGCAAACTCGACCGTTCTGCTGTCATAGGTGAAGTAGATGGAGGGCGTGCCGTTCGCGAGTGCCATCAAGTTGCCGTGCAGGCGGTATCCGATGACGAGATCCTTCTGTTGTACGAGGTTCTCGTAATCCGCGACGACATCGGAGTAGAACAGGCGCTCCCGATGCAGCTTTTCGATTGTCTCGTCTAGGTACCAGTCGTTCACCCATTTGTTGGCCCGAAGCTCGGCAAAGGCTTCTTCCCGCTGCTCGGGAGTTCCGAAGACGATTTTCTTCTCCTCCACCTCGCCCTGCGCCATCAGGACCACATCGAACCGGGCTGCCAGATCCTTCACGAGATCGCGGTGGAAGGTGAGATATTGCTTGATATTCTGAGCATAGGTGGGCGAGACCTCACGACGAAGTGTGATTCCGGCCGTCTTGATCTTGCCAAGCGGCGGCAATTTGATGTTGAGGTCAGGATTGTTGCGGCGGAAGGCCGTCGGGCATCCGACGATCCTCACATTCTTGATGCCGAGATCCCACAGGATCTGAGCCGAGTAGGTGCCGCGAACGCCGATCGACGTCGTCGAATCCGCCATCAGACGTAGCATGGTCTTCGTCTGGTCCGAGAGTTCCAGCTTACCCTTGACCGGCGCCTGCGCACCAATGCCCCAGGCGATCACAGGTATCTTGAGCTTCTTGAGAACCTCGACGGCCCGCTCCCACTGCATGTCCTTATGGATATAGTTGGAGCCTCTGAGGAACACATAGTCATATTCGGCATTGATGCGGTCGATATCGGCCATATTGGGATTGGCGATTTCAAGCGCATCGAGTTTGTCGAAGTTGAGGAGCTTCAGGGACGAATCAAAGACGAAGGCGTCGCCGATGTTGTGGTAATGGTTGATGCTGCGTTGAACGTCCTGGTAATTGTACCACCTGACGTTGTCGTGGTTGTAGACCTCGCCCGAAGGGCTGATGACGAGAATGCGTTTCATATCTTTTGTCTCCGTCATTGGTGCGGAATGGGCCTCAGGCTGAAAGAGCTGCGGCTTGAGCAGGCCTTGCCTTTGAAGTTGCGATGTCACGGTAAAGGTCGAGATGCGCCTGCGCGCATTCTTCGTAAGTGGTGGGACGCGTGATCCCGGCGCTCAGGCGATCCCAGAGACCAGGATCGGACAGGACCTCGACCATGCGGTCGACGAGGTCCTCGGATGAGCCGACCCGGAAATGGAGGCCATCGACGCCATCCGTAATTTTCTCGGCCATCCCGCCGATATTGCTGCAGATCATAGGCCGGCCGTGGAAGAATGATTCCTGAATGACGATGGGCGAGTTCTCCCACCAGATCGAGGGAATGATCGTCCAGTCGATGGAACGCATGAGGCGCGGCATCTCACTGTTCTGGTAGGAGCCATAGAAGCGCACACGATTTCCGGCGCGCTCAACCAGCGCCTCGATTTTCTCCTGGAACGCCTTGGGCTGCCGTTCGAGATTGCCGCCGAAGATCATCAATTGTGCATCGTCGCCCCACACATTTTCCGGAATGCGGGTAACCGCATCGAGAAGTACATCCACACCCTTGAACTGCGTGATTTGCCCAAAATAGGCAAAGCGAGAGCGACGTGCGGTTGGGGATGGCAAAGCCCGAGGAGGAGTGGGCTGCGCGATATCGAGGCCGTTCTCGATGACCACGAAGCGGGAGCGATCGAGCCCCCATTCCACATAGCGGTCGACCAGAAACTCACTGGGGGAAACGAAGAAATCCGCGACCTTGAGCAGGCTGCGAACGAAATGCTCCCGGCGCAGGAAGCGGGCCGGTGCGATCTCCGGGAAGCAGGCATTACAATCGGACGGCGAGGCGCGATGGCAAAGCTTGCTGCCGCCCGTCTTCACCATCTGGCCATGGTGGTGACAGATGGAGAGCAGTTCGTGGAACGTGACCACGATGATGCAATCCGGAAATGTCCGGCGAACGGCGTGAAGGCATTCGAGCCCGAGCCCGATGAAGTGATGGAAGTGGACGACGTCCGGCCTCAAATCCCTAAGAACGCGAATGAAATCCTGTTCGAGTTCCTGGGTATTCCTGTTCGAGATCAGGAAGTGATCGTATTCATCGGCATGATAGAGGATCTCGCCGTCCTTCTGGCGAAGGCTCATGAGTGCCGTGCCGCTGTGCCTGACAACCGGGTAACCGACGCGGGCGAGGAAGCGGGATTGGGTTCCTGCGTGACGATTAAGTCCCTTATGCAGGTTATAGGCTGCGATTTCCGCGCCGCCGAGAGAATAGCTTGGGTGGCCATGCGAAACGACCAGGACACTTTCAGGAGCTTTGGTCATCATCATCCCCGCATATTGTTGATCAGAAGAGACCACCGACGGTCGAAGCTCCAGCGGTCGATATTCTGGGCCAGGCGTCGCCAGGGCATGCTCGTGGGCCCGTTGCCCTCATCGGCCGAGATCATTTCCACATCGGGCAACCACACGGATGGCGTGCCGCCGAGTCGAAGCTTGAGGCAGAGGTCGCGGCCTTTTTCACTGGCGCTCAGATAGGATTTACTGAAGCCGCCGGCGGTCTGGAAGGCCGAGCGGGAGACGATGCAGCAAGATGTCGATCCAGCCATCACTTCCGTTACCTGATGATCGCCGATCACATCGCGCGGATAGCCGATATACTTGTCGATGATCCCGTGCTCATCTTCGTCGAGCCATGATCCGGCAAAACAGATGGAATTATCTTCATACAGGATCGTCGGGCTGACGAGAGCCTTGCCTTGCCGCTTGCGATAGGCACGTTCGAGCGCCGAGACCCAGCCCTGTTGCCGAGGCAAGACACCCGCGGACAGAAGAACCAACGTTTCCGCGCGCGTTGCCTGCGCGGCTGCTTCATAGGCATCGCAAGTATCGTGAACCCCTTCGGCCCCAACGAGCCGAACGCCGATGCCATAGAAGCGGGCAAGGCGCTCAACCTCGGAAGCGATGGCTCCGAAGCTCTCGACAGGAGCCGCGACAATGATCGGCATTTCGCTTGCCTCCGGATCGAGAGCAAGCAGGGAGAGGGATACGCTTGCCTCTTCCACATCGAGACCGGCTGCAAGAACCAGGACCCTGCCGGTTGCCTGATCGTCAAATCCGTAATCACGGATTTCGACGATCTCGGGAGATGCCTGAGCGAGCGATTGCATCATCGGACCGATATGGCGATCAATTGCTACGGAAGCGGCAGCGCTGCGATGATCGAGTGGAGCGACAAGACGCTCGAGCGTCCGGCGTGACAACCCCCTGACAGGTTTCAGAGGATAGAATGCAACAATGTCGTCGCCGATCATGAACTCAAAATAGACCGGCAGGTCGTCTATTTTCGGGAGCCCAGGGACGAAGGCGAGGAAGCCGTGGTTGCTACGCTGCAGATCAAGGCGTCCCTCGAAGAGGGGATTGCGTTCGAAGGCCGTAGTGACGTCCGGACGCGAGAGACGCGTCCATGTCTCATCGACACGGGCGGATGCCTGCCCAAATCGGATATTGACCGACGAGACCAGATGGTCCGGGTCGAGCATCCAACCTGCCAGAAGAATGCCGCCGTCCGGCAGTTCGACAGCCATATCCATCCCGATGCGCACAGGCTCTTGAAGGCATGAGACAGTGTCGCGACCATCGAACCGTTCGCCGGCGCTGCGAAGCGTCTTCAAGGATTTAGGCTTCCCGACAACGCGCGTGAGCCCTTCGCGAATGTGAGCCGGAACATCCGTCGAGGCCAGATGCACGCATTGCTGATAAACATCCAAAGCCTTCCAGCCGTCGCCGGAATTGAAGAGCACCTTTTCGATCGAAGCAGGATCGATGGCGCTTCTTGCATCGAGGATGCCGATGAACCCGTTTCCGTTTCCTCCCAGATCCGCGCGATGAACGGTGGCAGAGAAGAGCGGGGCGGCGGCAAGCCCACCTTCATGAGTGACGAGGACGTCGACTTCGTCGGCGGGGAAGCTCAGTGACCAGCCTTGCAGGAAGACTTCGCCGGTATCGAGAGAACCCATGACCTCGATCCAGCCATCGTTGCGGGCGGCTGTCCGCAGGATGGAAAGAGCCGTCTCCGAGTGCTTCTGAGCCATCTTGCTGGACAGAAGCACTTGGACGACGCCATCCGACACCTGGCCGAACGCTGCGGCGGCATCCTCGGCAACGATATGCATCAGGTTGTTCAATGAAGCAGCCGGACGGATCAGCGTTCTGCGCATCGGATGGCCGTCGTGCCTGATGACGATCGAACGGAGGCGCACTTTATCGGCGAGCTTGATCGGCAGAATGGCAATGAAGCCGATGGCGGCCTCTGCCGGCGCACCAATTCTGTTCCAAGTGACCACGCGAGCGGTCATGGTCATGGACGGATCGCCGTTGAGGAGAACCGGGACGGCTTTCGGCAGCGCATCCGCCACGCCGCAGATCAGCACGAGCTCGTCGCTGATCGGAGTGGCGAGCGCCGTTTCGCCATCGACCGGGAGATAGGCCTTCTCTTTCACGTTCTTGCCCCTGCTTTCTGTCTTCAATGTTCTGCGCGCCACCTGTTCATCGTGCGAGGAGATAGCGCATGACGACGAGAAGGGTGACGACGGCGCTGGCCGCAGAGAGCCCGCCAAGAGCGACGAGCAAAGCAACAGCTCTTCGGAAGGGCCGATCGGCTGCCTTGCTGAGTTCATCGATCCGCTTGCCGAAATCCGCCAGAACCTGATCGAAGCGTAGATGAAAGACCTCGATATCGGCTACCCTTCGGGATAGCTCGGCCTGTGTTGAGGTGACGGTCTCAAGCGCGGCATTGATTTCGCTCTCCTGGGAGGTGATTTCCTCGACCTGCTTCGCCGTGCTGCGCAGGGTTTCCGATGCTTCCCGCTGCATCAGCTGGGACCGTCGCTGCGCCTCGATCAGCATGTCCATCCGGTCCAGAACACGGTTCAGTGGCACGGTGATGGCGGCTTCTGCCGCGCGCTCGCTCTGGTTGGGAGACTGAAGAATGATCTCCTCGCCTGTCGAAGGCGAAACGGCGACGACCGTCAGGCTGTCCGAAACATTCGCCAATGCCTCGGCAAGCTCGACTTCGAAGGCATAACCGCCGTCACCAATGCCGTTGCGCCTTAGGTCGACACGGGGAAGGTCCGCCGTTGCAGAGGCCACCATGCGCCCTTCGAGCAAGATGCGAACCAGCAACCGCTCGGTGGGAAGGCCCGAGTCCCACACCCAGCCATAGAGACGGCGGTCCTCGATGGCGTCGAGACGCCCTTGAATACGGGGAGACGAAATCTGCTCACTTACCGCTTTAATGGATGTCTTTGCCTGGCTCATGCTGCACTCGCCTTGAATGCGATGACCTCGGCCTTACCGTTGAGGGAGCGGTAGAGGCCGAGATGCCGGTCAGCGACTTCACCGATATGGGGAGGGGTATCGATGCCGCTGACCAGGGTTTCCCAAAGGCCGGGGGTATTCGCGGCCTTACGAATTGTGGCTGCCAAGGCGGTTGGATCATCCGCGCGGACATGAAGTCCGTTCACGCCGTCACGAACCGCCTCGGCCATGCCGCCGATATTGCTGACGATCACCGGACGCCGGTGGAGGAAAGCCTCTTGAATGACGAGAGGTGCGTTCTCCCACCAGATCGAGGGCATGACGACCCAATCGACTGCTGCCATGAGTTGCGGAATCTCATCGCGCTTGTAGGAGCCTAAAGAGACGACGTGAGGCTCGACCTCCTTCGTCAGTTCCTGCACCTCATCCACGAACTGGTCGGTTTGGAACAGGGCGCTGCCATGCAGGCGCAGCTCGAAACCCTCAAGACCGGCGGAAACAATCTGCCGGGCCGCCTTCAAAAGCGTCGGCACACCCTTCCATGGGTTGATGTTTCCGAAATAGCCAAAGACCACTCGCCGTCCATCAGGTGCATCCCGGTAGGGAGCAGGCTGAACAGCGGGGCGTCCATTGGCGATTACGTCGATGGAATCTGCATCGAGCCCCCATGCCATATAGCGATCCTTGATGAAGTGGCTCGGTGCGATGAATCGGTCGATCTGGCCGAACAGAGTCTTGATGAACTGCTCGCGCAGCAGGAAGCGGTCTGCGGCGATGTCCGGGAAGCATGTGTTGCACCGGCTCGGAGAAGCCTTGCTGCACCGCTCGCGTTCCTTCGTGCGCATCATCAGGCCGTCGTGATGACAGATGCCATAATAATCATGAAGGGTCATGACGATGCGTGCATGCGGCAGAATCCGGCGGATCAGTGCAATCGTCTCGACACCGATTAGTAGGAGATGATGGATGTGGACGACATCCGGCCGGAAATCCTCGAGCAGGCTCACCATGTGAGGCACGGTCCCGTAGGTATCGGTCTGGCTCAGATAGAAGCGGTCGAAATTCCCGCTCCACATGATGACTTCATCCGGTGCATCGCCAACGGATTGGAAGGCGGTTCCTGGCCGAGGCTCGCGATAGATCCGGTTCGTCGCGGCAAGGAACAACGCTTCCACATTCCGTCGGGACTGCAGCTCCTTGAAGAGATCATGGGCGAAGATCTCCGTTCCGCCCGGGTGAAAGTCCGGATGATTGTGAGCGATGACAAGGACCCGCAGGCTCATGCGGGGCCTCCCGGCTTTGAGGCGACGATCACGTCCTGATAATGGCTGCTGGATGTTCCGCGCCAATGCCCGAGGCTGACCAGATCGACCTTCAAACCGGCTCCTTCCAGAGCCGACTCGATCATACCCCGATCAAAGCCGATCGCTCCCAGAGGAGCGACGGGATCTGCGATCCAACTGCCTTGCTCTTCACCGGGGATGAAGTTCGGCCGCGCCTCCGCCCGCTCGATGTCCTCCGGAGAGACAATGAAAGCGGTCAGGAAAACGCGCCCGCCGCGAGCAAGCAGGCGGGAGACCTCGTGAGCATAGGCAACGATTTCTCGGTGAGGCAGGTGCGTTGCGACCGACACGAGGCTCACGAAATCGAAGCTCGCGTGGCAGAAGGGAAGAACCACCTCGTCCCCTGCCATCGCACCTTGGGGATTATAAAGCTCGTGGGCGATGTCGACCTGACAGAAACGAAAGTTCCGATAGATCGGCGTGATGTTCTGCACGCACCATTCGATTCCATCCTTGACCGGGTCGATGCCTTCGTAAGATGCGGTATCAGGATCGAGATACTGCGTCAGCGGAACAGCCATACGCCCGATCCCGCAGCCGATATCGAGCACGCGGTCAGTGGGCTTGAGGCCGCCGATACGGACGAAATGGCCGAGATACTCGGCGCCGATGGCGCGATAGTTTCCATCTCCGACGAAAACTTTCTCAGGGTCGGGCTCCGGCAGGAAGCGATTGCGTTCGATCGATTGCAGCAACCATTCCAATTTGAAATTATCTTCACGCGATGTTTGGGGGTGAATGTGATCGTGAGAAAGATGGGCGTTCATGCGAGAACGTTCCTTGCTCTGCGGGGACGGGAAGACGGCTGCATGATGGCCGTCATGAGGTCATTCCAGCGCGAGGAATGAAGGGAACAATTGTATTGCCATGCAATGCCGCGCATGTACTCGGCGTTCAGGGACATCGACTTGCGCTCCAAGTGGTAGAGCTCGACATCCGGCGTGTAGGTGATCTTGCGCCCTGTGGCGGTAACTTTGAGGCAGAGATCGCTGTCTTCGTAATCACCGATCACATAATCCTCGGTGAAACCTCCTACGCTCTGGAATATCGCTCGGGTCGTGACGAGACAGGCGCCTGTGACGGCTGGAACGATCCGCTCGCCGCATGCGGGCGCATAATCCCTCGGCATGCCCTTGTGAAAATGCTGATTGAGCCAGCGATTGCGGTGATCGCGACCGAAATACATTCCGGCGTGCTGGATCGAACCATCCTCGAAGAGGAGCTTCGGACCAACGGCGCCGATGCGCTGACGGCCATTGAGCCGGGCGATCATCGGCTCGAGCCATCCGGAGCGGGTCGGGATGATGTCGGAGTTGACCAGCGCGAGCGTGTCCCCCCGGCTGATCGACACGCCGACATTGTTGGCTCGTGCATAGCCGCCGTTTCGTTCCATGACGGCAAGCGCCATAGGAAGGGCATAGACAAGGTAGAGCCCGTTCAGCAAATGCTCGACTTCCGCGGCCTGCTCCGGTGAGTCCAGAACGTAGATCAGTTCCGCATTGGCTCGGAACCAGGGGTCCAGCGCGAAGGATGCGATCTGGAAGCGCAGGAAGTCGAGGGCCCTGTAGAGCGGGACGATGACGGAGACCTTCGGACGCCCGACCGGGGTTCCGATACGCTGAACAGCCGGTTGTCCGATCATGTCCCTGGCCTGAAGGTGCAGGTTTTCGATGACAGGCGAGAGAACGTTCTGAAGGAGGCGCTCGTCCACATGATGCGCCGGTACCGAGCGCAGAGCCGCCGCGCGGGCGGCAACCGGATCTACGGGTTGAACCTTGGGAACGAGGCTATGCGTGGACCCGGATTTCGAACTGATCTGAAAGCGAGGCTGCGCAATGGCGACCGCTTTTGAGAGAGCGGGCGCGAGAACGACGAAACCGGTTGCGGGAAGGCGTGCGCCTTTCGACGCGCCCGTGACCTCGACGGGGAAACGATAAAGATCACATGTCAGGTCATGGCGCGCATCTTGCAGGCCTAAAGCCTCAAGGCTTGCAAGAAGGTTGAGCGGGTCCCTGTACCAGCCCGTGACAAGGGTTCCGGCGGAGGTCGATAGCGCAGTGACGATCTCAGCCGACGGCGTTGCAGCACTGCTTGCGATGGCCCTGGGCTTCAGAGGAGAGCGCAGCTGTGCCTCGACGGCGCCCGCAAGTCCAGTCGGAGAGCGCTCCGCCAGATCGACCAGCAGGTTTTCGCGCAAACCCGGTGCGTTCTTTGCGTGCTCCCGGAGCCAGCGCTCGAACGATGGAAGTGCCGCGCCGCCGTGACGGATTTTGCGCACCGACAATCCGTGCGTCCCGACCAGTATGAGTCGTTCGACATCGCGGGCAATGAGGCTGCCATCGGCTAGAAAATGAAGAATGCTTTGGCTCTCAGTCGCTTTCGAGATGTGAGGCTGGCCGATAAGGCGTGTGATACCGCTCGGACCGATGGCGTAAAGGGCGTCGATCTTGCCGAGCTTCGCGGAGACCATTGTGTTAACGAGAAGAATGTTGTCAGGAGCCTGAGCAACCAGCGCGGCGGGCTTCGGCGCCGGAACGAGCGCCTGGATGAGGGCTCGAAGCGTCTGGACGAAGGTGATGTTGCGCTGAAGCTGAAACAGAGGACCCCAAACATTGAAGAGGGCCGAAATCAATGTGAGCCGCGCTGCCTCATCGATTCCATCCAGCAGGAATCCAACGGGCGGCGACGAGAGAACCGTATCGGTCTGAAGACGGAAGTTGAAAGCCGGTCCGGTGGGACCGCCACTTAATGCGATATCGACATTAATCTCTGTACGGCGAAGCGCCCAGAGAAGGCGAGCGCCGCCGTCACGTCGCGCGAGCCGTAGAGACGCAAGCGGCGCCATGACGAGATCGCTGACAGAGAGGGAAGGGCGGGCGTCTTCAACCGCATCAGGCACGTCCCACACGAGCAACACGACGTCGCGGCCGAGAAGGAATGCTTCAGGCTGGTTGAGGTCTGAGACGGAATGGGAAATGGAAGCTGACATGAAAGGCCGGGTTCCAGAAAAGTGAGTGCCGCAGCCGGACGGCCGCAGCACTCATGGACTTAGTGAATGGTGAAGTAATCGCCGAGGTTGTTGTTCACGTCGTCGGCGTCCACATTGACGAGCGTCACGGTATCGCCGTTTCCGAGATCGACGAGCGTGTTGCCTCCAACCTGATGGACACGTCCGGCAAGATCATTGGCGCTTTGAATGTCGGTGCCGTTGATGCCACGGGAGATCTGGAGGATGTCCTGACCGGCCTTGAAGTCGAGGACCACGTCATTGCCGCCGCCGCCCGTGAAGACGAACGTATCGCGGCCAGAGCCGCCGGCGAGCAGATCGTCGCCTGCGCCACCCTCAAGAATGTCGTCGCCGGAACCGCCGCGAAGGATGTCATCACCGTCGCCGCCGCGGAGAATATCATCCCCGGCGCCGCCTTCTAGAATGTCGTCGCCGGCCCCTCCGATCTGGATATCGTCGCCGTTGCCGCCGCGAAGGTAATCGTCGCCATCGCCACCCATCTGGATGTCGTTGCCGTTGCCGCCGAAGAGAATGTCATCGCCAGCGCCGCCCTGCTGCACATCGGCTCCAGCGCCGCCGAACATGATGTCATCGCCGTCGCCGCCTGAGATCCAATCGTCACCATTGCCGCCGAAGAAGATGTCGTCGCCGTCGCCTCCGAACAGTGCATCGCTTCCGTTGCCGCCGAAGATCAGATCGTCGCCGTCATGGCCGAAGATTACGTCCGAATGTGGGGTTCCTCGCAGGGTATCGTCCAGTGCCCCGCCTCCAATTGTTGCCATTGCTGTCATCCTTGCTGTCAGCACCGGACGGCCAAGGCCGGCCGGGTGCAATGATCAAATGAATTGAAGCGCCACGTGCGCGCCAATGTTGAAACTGGGCGGATTATTTAAACGTGCACAGTATGCCCAGCGCATAAGTGGTATATCTGAAGTAGTAGAATGTAAATCTTACGGACGTATTTTTATTTCGTGATTATATGTAGGTAAAAGACAATAGTTTTACCCTATTATTGCTGTCGATTTAGTTGGTTGTATCTTTCAATTTATTTCGAATTTCAGTCTAAATTAATACACTCGGGCATCGCGATGTTTGCGGCGCCCGTTGACGAAATCGATATCGGCTTCAGGAAGTCGATGAGGGTCATTCTTCGCGGAAGGCGCGCTCAAAGCTGTCCGTCAATGGGGCCAGCAGATAATCGACTGCACGCCGTGACTTGTTCAGGATCAGAATTTCTGCCGGCATGCCGGGATAAAGAACCGTTGACGGGTTGGCGGCCATGCTCTCGGGAAGGATTTCCGCGCGGGCAACGTAATACGGATTGTTCGTCCGATCATCGATCTGCTGGTCCGCGGACAGATAAACGAGTTTGCCCGCGAGGGGAGGCGTCGTTCTGTTGTTATAGGCGGTGAGGCGGATCTGGACCTGCGCGCCGACACGGGCCGAATCGACGTCGCGCAACTGAACCTTCGCTTCTACGAGGAGAGGTTCATTCTCAGGAACGATATCCAAGATCGGTTGGCCTGCCGTGATGACGCTTCCAGGAGTGTGGGAACGGATGTTCATGATCACACCGTTCTCAGGGGAGAGCACTTCTACGCGTTTCAAAACATCCGTCGCAGCGGTCATGCGTTCCACCGTGTCGGCAAGTTCCAGCTGTGCGGTCTGAATTTCTGCCGCAACCTGCTGCTGGAGATCGGTCCCGAGCGATAGAATTTCCAGTTCGGCCGCAGCCCTCGCCTGCTCAGCCTTGGCTTTGCGCGATGCAAGTTCGCCGGCCATGCCCAACAACTGACTTTCCCGCGTCTGCATCTCGGTGAGGCGTGGACGCGGGGCGTAACCCTTTTCAACCAGACTTTCGATGGCTTTGAGTTCGCGATCGTTCAACTCCGTCTGGCGGGTATTCGCGTTCGTCTGCGCTTCGACCGCCGCGAGCTCCGCGACCTGCTGCTCAATCGTCTTTTGATGAATTTCGACCTTCCGGTCGAACATGTTCCGGCGCGCCGTGAAGAATTTTCGCTCAGCTCGGATGATTTCCGCAGTCACGGGGCTGCTGGATGCCAGAAGGTCGGTCGGAAAGCTGAGCTCGGACGAACCCGATTGCTCCGCGCGAAGACGCACGAGGCGGGCCTCAAGGCCGATCCTTCTGGCGTGCAGCTGGTCGAGCTCTGCCTTCGCGCGCGTGTTGTCGAGACGAAGCAGGGGCTGACCCGCTTTCACGACCTCGCCTTCCCGGGCCAGGAGCATCTTGAGGATGCCGCCTTCCAGGTGACTGATTGTCTTGCGCTTCGAATCGACAACGACCGTTGCCGTTGCGATTGCGGCGCTGTCCAGGTGGGCCGAATAGGCCCAAGCCGTCATGCTGCCAAGGCCGAGGATGATCGTTGCGAGGCCTGCGAGAACTGGACCGCGATAGGAGGGAGCACGATGCCCGTCGTTCTCCACCTGATGCATCCATGAATGTTGGACGTCGGGCGGCTGAATCGTTGCTACTTCCTGTGTGCGGGAAGGGAGGCGGACGAGGTTCTTCATGCGCTGCCCTTTCCGACGGCGAGATGCTTTTCGCCGGGAACGATGGTGCCGGCGATGGCTTGGCGTGTGCCGAATTGGACGATTCTGCCCTCCTGCAGAACCATGAGCTTGTCCGCGGTCTGCATGATCGACGGGCGATGGGCGATGAGGATGACGATGGCGCCATCCGCCTTCATGCGCTCGATGGCGCGGACGAGCGCTCGCTCACCGTCCGTATCGAGATTTGAATTGGGCTCGTCGAGAACGATGAGGCGGGGCTTTCCGTAAATGGCACGCGCCAGGCCGATGCGCTGGCGCTGCCCGCCGGAGAGCGTGTATGTGCCGTCGCCCACCCGAGTGTCGTAGCCAAGAGGCATACGCCCGATCATGTCGTGAATGTCCGCGAGGCGGGCGGCCTCCAGAACGAGGCGCGGATCCGCATCGCGCATGCGGGCGATGTTCTCCCGGATCGAGCCATCGAGCAGGGATACGCTCTGCGGGAGGTAGCCGACCATGTCGCCAAAGGAGCCCCGCTCCCACAGATAGACATTGTTGCCATCCAGAAACACGCCGCCGGTTGTCGGCTTCGATACGCCGATCAGGAGGCGGGCCAAGGTCGACTTGCCTGCTGCGGACGGTCCGGCAATGCCAAGGACTTCGCCTGGTGAAATAGAGAAGGAAAGGCCCTTCAGAATGGGCACGTCGGAACCCGGCAGGGCGTAAACCAGACGATCGACGATCAGGTCGCCTTGTGTGCGGGGTGTCGGTTGGGTTTCGCGTTGCGGGGCCTGGTTCTCGAGAAGATCGCAGACCTTCTTCCAGGCTGTAAAGGCCAGGACCCATTGCCGCCAGCTGTCGATCATGGAGTCGAAGGGTAGCAGCATGCGGCCCATGATGATGCTGGCCGCCGCCATGGAGCCTGGGCTCACTTCCTGCTTGATCACGAGGACTGCGCCGACGGAGAGAACCGCGATCTGCATGATGTAGCGACAGGTGCGCGATGTGGACGAAAGGGCGCGGCCGCGCAGGTTCGCCATATCCATCAGGTCCTGCGTCTGGAATTGCGCCCGGCGCCAGCGCCGTGCGAGCGCCGGCAGCATGCCCATGGCTTCGATGGCTTCGGCATGGCGCAGGCTGCCGCTGATCTGCCCGAGGTTCTGAATCGTCGATTCGTTGGCGTGTTTTGTCGCGCGCCGCGTGAGGAGATCGGACAGGAGGCTCAGGCACACGATGATGGTCGCCGAAAGAACGGCAACGAGTCCGTACATCCAATGCAGAGCAAACAGGACCGCTAGGAAAATAGGCGACCACAGTGCTTCGAGCGGCATGCTGATCGCATTGCCGGTGATGAAGGATCGGATGTCGTTGAGATCGCGAAGGGTTTGTCCCGACCGGGAGACGCCTTTGACCACGGATGCCGAGATGGCGGCCTGCAAAATGGGCAGGTTCAATTTTCTGACAAGTTTGCTTGCCATGACCTGGTACGTGAAGGCACGCACATAGTCGAGGATACAATAAAGCACGAGGGCAATGACGGCGATGATGATCAGCATCGTCAACGTATCGGTGCTTTGGCTGTTCACGACACGGTCATGAACCTGAAGCATGAACAAAGGAACGGTCAGTTGAAGGCCATTGATGAAGGCGCTGAGCATTCCGGCATAAACAAGTCCGGAAACAAAGGCTTTCCGCCCTTGGTGAATAAGCTCTGCCGTTTCCGAGTTGACGGGATCACTCATGCAACAAAGGCTCCTGAAAGGGCATTATGAAACGTAAAAGAAATCTTATGCTTAAAGTTTAATCAAAGAATATGGTAGTCGAGTATGGCATGCTGTCTACCCCTAAAGTAGGATCCGGTATATTAGAAAATGATAAGTGCTATCCATTTGTAATTTGGTTTCGAGTCGATTTCTTGAATATGAAGGCGGCAACAAGTTTTACGTAAATTTAGTTCGAATTTAGAGCTAAATTTGCTGACGAAATACTCAACATTTTAAGTATGATCCAGGAATGGACGGGGATCTCTCATGCATGAAGATCTGAAAGAACGAGCGGGCATTACTCTCGATACAGCGGAGATTGAAACACTGTTGGCACCGGCAAGGCGCGGGGGCGCGATGATCGAAGCGGGCGGCATTGCGCATCTGGACATTGTCCGGATGATCGAGCGTCTTCATCGCCGCTATCTCGACTTGGTCCGCGTCGAGCTGACACGAAACGGCATCAACGATCTGAGCCCCTCTCAGGTCATGATGCTTTTGACGATCGGTTCCGAAGAGCTTTCGGTCCGCGATCTGATCGACCGGGGTTATTACCTCGGCTCGAATGCGTCCTATAGCCTCAAGCGTCTCGTCGAGACCGGTTACGTGGACAGAACGACATCGGAGCGCGACAGGCGCTCGGCCTGCATCCGCCTCTCCGAGAAGGGGCATAAGCTTTGTGACATGATCAAACAGATCGATGAGACCTACCACCAGCTCATCGCGGGGACGGATGATGAGCTCAAGGAGCTTCAAGTCACGCATCGCACCTTGAAGCGGCTCGAACAAGCCTGGACGAATGCGGTCCGTTATGGCGGCAACCCGGGAGGGCTTTAGGCTGCTTCTCTGATCAGCTTCTCGTCTGCATCAGTGATACCGTTTAACGCTGCGAAGCATTCATTTCGTCTCATTGAGCATGATCCCAGCGGCTTCTGCCTCTTGGATCGCGCTCGATGGGGCGATCCGAATGTCTTCAGCGTTTCAGACTTCTCTCTTCGCCTCCAAAATCTCTTCGAGCCGTTGCAGTGCCGACATGAAAGGCGCTGCTTGTGACTCCAAGGCGCTCATGATGCGCTTCTCAAAGGCAAGCGCTCGGGGAACGATGTCTGCATAGGCTCTTCGTCCCAACGAGGTCAGGGTTAGGACTTCTTCACGGCGATCCGCCTCGCTTTCCCTGCGCTTGAGCCAGCGACGCTCTTCGAGAGCTCGGACGGCACGGCTGACCTTGGTCTTGTGCATGGATGAGTGCCGGCCGATGGCCTTCGCTCCCATCTCATCGAATTGCCCAAGAGTTGCCAGGACACGCCATTCGGGAATCGTCAGATCATGGTGCGGGCCATAGACGGAGCGAAACTCCTGCGAGATGGCGCTCCCGATTCGGTTGAGCCGGTAGGGCAGGAACGCCTCAAGGTCGAGCTTCGTCATGGCAGGGCCTTGTCCTGATCTTGTTAGTTACAAAATGATGGTTACATCTGTAACTAAATGTGGAGGTCATGGTCATGAATGTCCAGAACCCGTCTCTTCGGGGAAGTGCCGGCAATCCTCAGGAAAGCGCCATCCAATCGGGCTACATGTCGGGCTTCGGCAACGGCTTCGAGACCGAAGCATTGCCCGGCGCCCTGCCGATCGGACGCAACTCGCCTCAGAAGTGCGCCTACGGACTTTACGCCGAGCAGCTGAGCGGATCGCCCTTCACGGCTCCTCGCACTACGAACGAGCGCTCCTGGCTCTACCGCATCCGCCCGACAGTGGCCCATTGGGGACAGTTCAGGAAAGCCGATATCGGGCTGTGGCGAACCGCACCCGCCATCGAGGTGGACACGCCGATTGCGCCGATGCGCTGGGACCCTCTGCCGATCCCTACCGGGCCGGTGTCATTCATTGAGGGCATTCACACGGTCACGACCGCGGGCGATGCCGGTGCGCATGCGGGCATGGGCGCGCATGTTTATCTCATCACGCGTTCGATGGTTGACGAGTATTTCTACAATGCGGATGGCGAGATGATGTTCGTGCCGCAGCAGGGTGCTTTGCGGCTCTGGACCGAGTTCGGCATCATCGATATCGAGCCAGGGGAGATCGCCATCATCCCGCGTGGCGTCAAGATCCGTGTCGAGTTGCCTGACGGGCCGGCGCGCGGCTATCTCTGCGAAAATTACGGCGGCGCCTTCACCCTGCCGGAGCGCGGCCCCATCGGCGCGAACTGCCTCGCCAATCCGCGCGATTTTCACACGCCCGTCGCCGCCTTCGAGGATCGGGATGCGCCGTCCAGCATGTATGTGAAGTGGGGCGGAAGCCTCTGGGTCACAGAGATCGAACGCTCGCCGCTCGATGTGGTGGCCTGGCACGGCAATTACGCGCCCTACAAGTACGATCTGCGGCGTTACTCGCCTGTCGGACCGGTGCTTTATGACCATGCCGATCCGTCGATCTTCAGCGTGCTGACCTCGCCTTCCGAGACGCCGGGCACCGCCAATATCGACTTCGTGATTTTCTCGGACCGCTGGCTGGTGGCGGAAAATACTTTCCGACCGCCCTGGTACCACATGAACGTGATGAGCGAGTTCATGGGGCTGGTTTATGGTCAGTACGACGCCAAGCCTCAAGGCTTTGTTCCCGGCGGCATCTCCCTGCACAATATGATGCTGCCGCATGGTCCCGACATTGAAGCTTTCGAGAAGGCGAGCAATGTCGAGCTGAAGCCTCACAAGCTGGAAGGCACATTGGCGTTCATGCTCGAGACGCGCTTCCCGCAGCGCGTGACCGCATTCGCGGCTCAAACTGAGGCCTTGCAAAAGGACTATGGCGCCTATGGCCACCAGCTCCAGAAGCACTTCGATCCAAATCGGCGATGAGACTCGCTCGAGCGGCTGTGAAAGACCGGCAGCGGAAGGCCGCGGCCGGGATCGATTGTCGATTGTTAAGGCTGATCAAGCGCGGTCTTTGCGAGAGCCTGGAAGGCTACGATCTTAGCATCCTCGACCCTCGTTGACATTCGTCCGGCCTTGAGGATGAACCCTCAAGAACGCCCGCCTGTCGGCAATGGATTGATGAAAATCCCGCCTGCTATTCCGAAGGAGCCTGATTGAATATCGGATTCGTGAATGGCAGGATGGCGATGTTGGTGCGGCGTACATCGAAGGTATCTCGCTCAAGAGGGCAATCTGATGTTTGTCACTTCGCCTGTCCTGTCCCTGTTTGTATCGCTTTCCCTCCCCGTCGCGGAACGGCTTCCCACTTTCGAAACAGCGCGAAATTGTGAAGCGGAAGTCAAGGCTGTAGGCAGCTCGCAGGGACAAACGCTCCAGAAATGCATCGCGGATGAGAACAGCGCCCGGGCGGAAATCGAGACGCGATGGGCGCAATTCTCGGCCGGGCTTCGGGATCGATGCATCAATGAGACACAGGTCGGCGGGAGTCCAAGTTATGTGGATGTTCTCGAATGCTTGCGGATGGGCACAAGCGAGTAGGCTATGCGGAACGCAGCTCGATTCCTAAGCCTTCAGGTTCAGGGGCATTCCTTGCCAGAACTCTCGCAGACTGAGTTATCTTAGGGTCAGAGCATCTTCTGAAAGAAGTCAGTGAAATAGTAGGGTCCAAAAGTCCATAATCCGGCCCAGGCTATCGCCCCGATGACGTTGGCCAAGACAAACTCGTGCCATGGCATGCCGATGGAACCGGCCAAGACGCCATTGAGCTGACGGAGCACCACAACGAACCGGGCCGAGAGAACCATGAAGAACCCCTTTTCGCGTGCCACTTTTTCCAAGCTGGCAAGACGCTCAGGCGTCAGCTTCACGATCCAGCCGAACCGCTGGATGAATGCGCGCCCACCGAAACGGCCGATGAGATAACCGGTGCTGTCTCCCAGCACGCCGCCGAGCAAGGCTACCAGGAAAACATGGATGATGTTGAGGTCTCCGCGCGCAGCCAGCAGTGAAGCCGCGATCAGGCCACTCTCACCCGGCAGAGGTACGCCAAAGGATTCAAGATAGATCGTCAGAAACAGAGCGGACACGCCATATGCTTTGATGGCGGGCTCTATCCCGGACAGCAGATCATGGATGATCGTCATAGCGCACCAATATGGAACGTAAGGCATTCAGGCATTGAACCAGCCTTTTGGTGGCTTATGCGGGATAATGACGTTCTTGATACGAGGTCGAGCCAGACAAGAAGTCCATCAAATTTTCTTCGGCTGGCATAGCTTCAATATTGACCAAGGCTGGCGAAGAGGCAAACGGCAACATCAAGAGTCCATCATGTGAGCGGACAACGCTGCACCCGAACTGGATCGGCGCTTTAGGAGGATCGAGATAAAGCCTGCTTGCCGGTCTATTCCACAAACATTACTTTTAGATCTTGGTACGGCGCTGCATTTCAACGCTCCTATCAAGGAGCATCAGGTGAGCGGGCCCATGGACGCACTTGAGCTTCACCACCAGGACCAGGGAGCCGGATCACCTGCTCTTGTTTTCCTGCATTACTTTGCAGGCTCTGCTCGATCCTGGAACCATGTAGTCCGCTCTCTGGCTGCGGGACACCGCTGCGGGACGGTCGATCTGCCCGGTTTCGGCAGCACGCCGCCATTACCGGATTTCAGTGTGCAGGCCATGGCCGAAGCCATTGCCGCATTCATTCTCAGCTGCGATCTTGGACAATACATCCTCATCGGACATTCCATGGGCGGGAAGCTAGCGATGGCCTGCGCTGCTCAAAAGCCGCCGGGGCTGGCGGGATTGGTTCTTGTCGCGCCGTCTCCTCCAACGCCAGAGCCGATGGAGGAATATGAGCGAGATCGCCTTCTCACAACGCATGGGGACCTCGCCTCCGCCGAGAGAACCCTGCAATCCATCGCACGACGCCCTTTGAGTGAGGAAGACAAGGCGATCTGCATTGACGACAATCTTCGGACATCCGCTCTCGCATGGCATTGGTGGCTGGCCTCCGGCAGCCGAGAGAACATCGCGCCTGAAATCGCTCAAATCACGTGTCCGGTTCTCGTGCTTGGCGGAACGCTTGACCCGGTCATTCCACCGCATGTGATCACCACGCAGGTCACATCGAGAATGCCGGCAGCGAGATATGTTCAGATCAGCGGCGCGGGTCATCTGGTGCCATTCGAGGCGCCGCAAGAGCTTGCAGGCGCCATACAAGCATTCGCGGGACAGCCTTCTCGATGAGAAGATTGCTCCCGTTTCCGCACGACCGCTTACTTGGAGATGAACGATGACCGCGCCCTGGTTCATGTTCGCGACCGGCATCGAGAACAGCTATCCAACCGTCGACGGCGGGCGTCGCCGTATCGACGAGATGGAAAAGTGCGGACATTATGAACATTGGCGCACCGATTTCGAGCTTCTGAAGGAACTCGACATTCGTTACTTGCGGTATGGACCGCCTATCCATCGCACATGGCTCGGGCCGGAGCGGTATGATTGGAGCTTCGCGGACGAGACATTCTGCGTCCTCAAGGATCAAGATACCGTACCAATCGTGGATCTCTGCCATTTCGGTGTTCCAGACTGGATCGGAAATTTCCAGAACTCCGATTTTCCCGCGCTCTTCGCGGTCTACGCGAGAGCCTTCGCTCAGCGGTTCCCCTGGGTTCAACTCTATACGCCCGTCAACGAGATGTTCATCTGCGCCACATTCTCGGCGGCATACGGCTGGTGGAATGAGCAGCTCTCCAGCGATCAAGCTTTCGTCACCGCCCTCAAGAACATCGTCAAGGCCAATGTGCTCGCGATGGCGGCCATCCTCGAGGTCCGGTCGGATGCGATCTTCATTCAAAGCGAGTCCTCGGAGTATTTCCACGCTGACGAGCCCGACGCGATTGGAAGGGCCGAGGTTCTGAACTCGAGGCGGTTTCTCTCGCTCGATCTAAACTATGGCCACCGGGTCGATTCCGGTATGTACGAATTCCTCATGGATAATGGAATGACTCGTGAGGAGTATCATTTCTTCCTCACGAACCATCTGCGCCAGCACTGCATCATGGGGAACGATTACTACATCACGAACGAGCATCGTGTGGCCATCGACGGCAGGACCTGGGGCTCGGGCGAAATCTTCGGGTATTCTGAAATTACCCGACAATACTATGATCGCTACAAGTTGCCTGTCATGCATACGGAAACGAACTTGGCGCAGGGTCCGTCAGGTGAGGAAGCGGTAGATTGGCTGCGAAAGGAATGGGCCAATGTTCTGCGCGTCCGCAACAGCGGTGTGCCGATCGTCGGCTTCACATGGTACTCGCTGACCGATCAGGTCGATTGGGATACCGCGCTACGCGAAGAGAACGGTCACGTAAACCCGCTTGGCCTCTATGACCTGAACCGAAATATCCGCCCAGTCGGCAAGGCGTATCAGAAACTGGTTCAGAACTGGCGCAAGGTTTTACCCACGCAAAGCGTCTGCTTGACCGTTCCTGTGGTCAGGCCAAGCCAATTCGGCGGTTCTCATTCGGATCTGCAGGAGGCTGCGACCCGTGAGTTGCGCCAGCCCTCCGCAGTACCTCCGGTGCCTGACAATGAGGCATAAGGGGCCGAGATGGTCGTCCTGGCCTGATCGACCTCTTCATGGCGCCCCGTTTCCTCCAGGCAGGCTGCATCCGAAACTTTACCTGGCAGAATTTGCCGGCACAGCCTTGCTCGTTGCCATCGGCGTTTCCTGTGTCATTGCCATATTCACGCAGGGCAGCCCTTTTCAATCTCTGCTACCTAGCGAGGCGGCCCGCCGCTTCCTGGCCGGTGGGTTATTCGGTTTGGTCGGAAGCCTGATCACTGTTTCACCCATAGGCCGAGTCAGCGGCGCTCACATCAACCCAGCGGTTTCCCTGGCCTTCTGGCTCGAGGGGAAGCTGGTTTGGCAGGATGCTGTCCTTTTCATGCTTTCTCAGATCGGCGGCGGAATACTGGGAGCCCTATGCCTGCTTGCATGGGGACAGACTGGCCGAAGCATGGCGTTCGGTGCCACCGAGCCGGGAGATGAGGTGCCCGTGTGGGGCGCGTTGGCCGGTGAGGCCGCAATCACCTTCATCCTTATCCTCACGATCTTCGTAACGGCAGCTCATGTGCGGACCCGCCGCTTCACCCCGTGGACCATGCCCTTTCTCTTCAGCACCATGGCATGGTGCGAAGGGCCTGTTTCAGGCGCCAGCGCAAATCCCGCGCGCTCCATCGGCCCCGCCTTGATCGCAGGGACCTGGAACGAGCAGTGGATATATGTCTTTGGCCCGATGCTGGGCTCGGCTCTGGCAATCGGGTTCATACGCCTTCAGATCGTTCGTCTTCCGCGTGTCATGGTAGCGCGCCTGTCCCATTTTCATCTGGCATGAAAAACGACTGGAGAGATCAGGAGCCACTCTCGCGAATGACGACGTTCATCGCCTCGCGTCCCGCGAGCGATGCTGTCTCGCTCGCTTTATATCATTCACCAATGTGCAGAATCTCTGGAAGGCTGAATGTTTTTCGCTGCTCATGCATTTCCGTCTAATGACGATATGCAGTGGAAGGCATCCCATACGCTCGGATCCCCTTGGCCAGTTGAATTCCAGTCGCCTCGGTATTGTCGCGCGGACACCTGCGGCCCGCTCCAAAACGCTTTGTTCGTGCGTCTGCCAACATTGCAAAGTGTCCTGAATTCACTCGCATTTACCTGCGGATCGACACGCGGCACCGTCGCGGCGGCATCCGGGCATACCTCATGCGGACCAGTCTACTTAGGTCGTATTCCCAAGCAGATTAAGGAAAGTGTGCTTGACTGACCTTACGTCATGCGCAAGACTATCTGTGGAATTTAATTCCACTGGACGAAACAAGTTTGTTGGACCGGCCTGGACGCATCGCGAGGCAGCGAGGGTCGAGGCACATCGCACGCGCCTCTAAAACAGCAGTTCAGACGACAGAAATGCCCGGGTGAAGCGGTTCGGTCTTGGACAGAAACACAGGTAGGGAAGCACTGTGGACGACGTGAGTTACCTGAAATCGCTATATGCGCCGCGCCATATCCTGGTGACCGGCTTTTCGGCCGATCCAAAAAAGGCGGGCGCACGCTTTGTCGCTGGGCTGCAGGCCCAGGGCTATTCCGGTGAGATCTCACTGCTCGGCCGCAGTGCGGGTGAGTTCGAAGGTCTCAAGATCTACGACAGCGTCGACGCATTGCCCGACGGCATCGATCTCGCTTTCAACATGTATCCGGCGAACATCACGCTCGATGTTCTTCCGCGCGTTGCAGCGCGAGGCGTTCCGGTTGCGGTCGTCTTCACCTCCGGCTTCGCGGAACAGGGCGGCGATGCCGTCGATGCGCAGCAGCAGCTGGTGAAGGCGTGTCGCGAGAACGGCATGCGTCTCGTCGGCCCCAACTGCCCCGGCTATTTCTACTTCCCGAACAACGTCAATCTTACCGCTCAGATAGGATTGAAGCAGGGTCCCGTCGCGCTGATTTCGCAGAGCGGCAACGTGGGCATCACCCTGTGGGACCAGTCCAAGATGCTGGATATCGGCTTCACGGCCTTCATCGGCGTGGGCAACCAATCCGACATCCCGCTTCACGATCACATCGCGTATCTGGGCGATGACGACAACACGAAGGTGATCGCTCTCTATATCGAAGGGCTGCCCGCCGGGCAGGGCCAGGCCTTCCTCGAAATCTGCAAAAAGGTCAGCCGCAAGAAGCCGATCGTCGCTCTCAAGGGCGGCAGGACGAATGCCGGCATGCGAGCGGCTCAGTCTCACACCGCGTCGCTCTCCTCGGAATCGCAGGTGTATTCCGCCCTGTTCGATGAATGCGGAATCATCGAGATCGAGCATCTGGAGCATCTGCTGCCGCTCGCGGAAGTTCTCTATCGCTGCCCGCCGATGAAAGGTGATCGTGTCGCCATCGTCGGTTCCGGCGGCGGACATTCGACCGTCTGCACCGACGAGGTCGAGATGGTTGGCCTTGAGGTGCCCGAGTTCAGCCAAGAACTCCAACAGGCTGCCAGCAAGAAGCTTCCTGTCTACGCGCCCAAGCGCAACCCCATCGACATGACGGGTGGATTTACGAAGGACCCGAGTCTCTTCGCGCAGTTCAACCAGATGGTGATCGACATCGACGGGAATTATGATGGTTTCATCAATTACGGGCTCTACGGCCTGTATCGTGATGGACGTCTCGATGAGGGCCACGTCCACACTTATGAAAGTGCCGCGCCGATCCTGGGTGCTATTCAGGAGAAGACCGGCCTTCCGATCATCTTCTACACGCCATATGCCTATCAGAAGCACAGCTCGTTCACGGCTTTGCGTGAGGCCGGCATTCCCTGCTACGCCGACTTGAATCTGGCCGCGCTTGGAATGGCTGCCCTGCGCAAGCGGCAGAAATTCCTCGATCGCGCTTCGTCCGAGCCGGTCAATTCGGCATCGCCGGCTGGTGCGAACGGCGCAAGCGGCCGCCCGCGTACGGAAGCCGAGGCATCGCAGTACCTCGCTGCCTATGGCGTCAAATTCCCCCGCGCAGCCGAAGCGAAATCCCCACATGCGGCGGTCGCGGCGGCAGAGGAGGTTGGTTTCCCTGTCGTTCTGAAAGGCGTCATGCCGGGCGTGCTGCACAAATCGGATGTCGGCGGCGTCGCGGTCGGTCTTGGTGATCGTGAGTCCGTAGCGGTAGCCGCTCAGAAGATGGAAAAGCAGGTTGCGAGCAAACTCGGAGCCGACGCGCTGACCGGTTATCTCGTCACCCAGGATCTCGGCCGCAGGCGCGAGCTCTTCGTCGGCGTGCGGAACGACCACACGTTCGGAAGCATCGGCGTCCTTGGCGTAGGCGGCGTCTATGCCGAAGCTATCGGCGATACGAGCGTTTGCATTCTGCCTGCGACGGCACAATCCGTTTCCGCTTGTCTCAGCAAGCTCCGCAGCCACCACATGTGGGACGAGTTCCGAGGCGACCCGGAGCTGGACCGGAGCGAGGTTGCGAAACTGCTGAACCAGCTCGCAGGCGCGCTGAACTCGCAGGAAGGTTGCACCGCGATCGAGTGTAATCCGGTGATGGTCGTTGGCCATGATCTGATCGCCGTAGACGCCGCATTCGAATACTCTGAGGAATAAAACGATGTCGAACGATCTGCCCATCACGGAACTCAACGATGGCGTGCTGACACTGACCTTCAACCGGCCTGAGCGGTTGAACGCCCTGACCTCGGACATCTACCGCTATGTCGGCGACAAGATGAACGAGGCGAGCACTGACGAGAACGTCAAGGTCATCGTCCTGAAAGGAAACGGACGGGCGTTTTCGTCGGGCTTCGACCTGAAGCTTCAGACGTCCAATCGCACCGTCGAGGAAAAACTCAACAGCATCCACCTCACGGCCAACAGGGCGCGCTGGGCCATCTGGAACTGCCGCAAGCCTGTCGTCGCATCCGTTCACGGTTACTGCATCGGCGGAGCGCTGGAGCTCGTGCTCCCGACCGATCTAACGATCTCGAGCGAGAGCTGCCGCTTCGGCGTGCCTGAGATCCTGTTCGGCGCAGGACCGGCCTTCAATATGTTCCCCTGGATGATGAGCCACAAGAAGGCGAAATCGATCCTTCTACTCGGGGAAAAATTCAGCGCGGCTGAAGCTTACGATGCCGGGCTGGTATCGAAGGTCGTTCCCGACGACAAGCTGGCGGAAGAGACGGAGAAGTGCGTCCAGCAACTGCTCCGCATGCCGCGCGGCGCAGTGTGGATGAACAAGCAGGGCGTCAACCGTGCCTATGAAACGGCCGGCATGATTCCGCACATCAACAGCTGGGTCGAAACGGTCGCCATCCTCGGCCAGATTCCCGATCCGACCCGTGATGAGTTCAAGAAGCAGGTGCAGGAGCAGGGCGCAAGCGCCGGCATCAAGTGGCGCACGGCCCATTACGAGGGTGAGCAATCCTCCTGATACCGACAACCGAGCGAGGCGAAAGCCGTCAATGACGATCCGGTGAGTGAGAAGAATATGATCCGTGTAGCATTCCGTCAGATCTTGCAGGGGATTATCGTCATCTGGATCGTCTTGTCGGCTACTTTCGTCCTCGTCCGTCTCAGCGGCGATCCTGTGGCGATTCTTCTGCCGGAAGATGCGCCACAGGAGGCTATTACTCTGCTCAATGCGAAGCTCGGGCTCGATCGCCCGATCCATGTGCAGTATCTGAACTTCCTGGCGTCTGCGATCACCGGCGACATGGGGCAATCCTATTTCGAGGGTTCCTCCGTCGGTGACGTCATCGGCCGGCACATGGGCAACACATTGCTTCTGGCAAGCGTTGCGTTCGTTGCCTCCGTTCTCATCGCCATTCCGACAGGAATCTACGCTGCCGTCTTTCCCGGATCGCTGGGAGACCGGCTGCTGCAAATGTCCGCGGTCGTCTTCTCCTCGATTCCGGCCTTCTGGCTGGCGTTGCTGCTGGTTCAGCTCTTTGCCCTTTATCTCAACTGGCTGCCGACATACGGAACCGGATCCTGGCGCCATCTCATATTACCTGCCGCAACTCTGACTTTGATCAGTGTGCCGAGCCTGGCACGCCTGACGAGATCGTCTCTCCTCGAGGTTCTTCCTCTGAACTACGTCCAGGCATCGCGCGCGAAGGGAATGCCGGAGAAGCGTGTCATCGGTCGGGTTGTCCTGAGGAATGCGCTCGTTCCGATCATTACGCTCCTCACCCTTGAGATCGGAGCGCTGCTCGGAGGCGCCGTGGTGACGGAAACCGTTTTCTCCTGGCCAGGCATCGGCCATCTCACGGTCGTGTCCCTCCAGCGCCGCGACTTTCCCATCGTGCAGGGCGTCGTCGTTTACGTGTCCATTATTTTCGTGATGATCACCATTCTCAATGAGCTCCTCATCCGGCTGGCCAGCCCCCGCCTGCGGGGTGGCGTATGACCCAGTGGCTCGTTTCCCGCTTCAATAAGCGCAACATCCTGGAGATCATTGCGATCACCCTTCTGATCGTCGGGGTTCTCGCTGCTCTGTTCGGGCAATATATCGTGCCGTTCAATACGGCTTTCCTGAACTTGCGCGGCAGACTTCTGCCTCCCGGTACGGAGGTTCCTGCTGGGATGCACTTGCTGGGCACGGATGGCCTGGGGCGCGATATCCTGTCGTTGATCGTTCTCGGAAGCAGGACGGCGTTCATGGTTTCCGTCATCTCCGTCAGCATCGCGGCTGCCTTCGGCACGGTGATCGGAACATGGGCCGGGCTCGTGGGCGGGCGTTTCGCGTCCTCCCTGATCCTGTTCTCCAACGTTCAGCTGTCATTTCCCTTCTTCCTGGTGGCCGTTGCCATCATCGGAATGATGCAGCCATCGAGTGCGCTCGTAATCGGTGTTATCGCGGTCGGGTTGTGGGTGCCCTTCGCGCGCATCAGCTACAACAGCTCGCGTGAGCTGGTGCATCTCGAATTCATCGATGCCGTCAAGGTCATGCGCGGCTCGCAGGCCAGAATAATTCTGCGTCACCTGATCCCGAACGTATTGCCGAACGTGATCATCGTTGCGACCTTCGCCCTGGCCAATGCCATCATCGCGGAGGCTGCACTCAGCTTCCTTGGCTTGGGCATGCCATCAGTCAGCCCGACTTGGGGGCGGATGCTCAGCGAAGGCCGTGACTATGCCTCAACGGCATGGTGGCTGACGGTGTTCCCGGGTCTCGCCGTCTTTCTGCTCGTCCTGTCGATCAACATCATCGGCGAGCGCCTTCGAATTATTCTTGATCCACGAACGAACTAACAGAGGGAGAGAACCATGAAACGAGTTCTTAAGCATTTGACAACGGTACTGAGCCTGGGCGTTGCCCTGAGCGCGGTATCAGCGACGCAAAGCTTCGCGCAGCTGAAGGATGGCAACATCACCATCGCGCTGAGCGGTGGCCTTGATCGCCTCGATCCTGCGAAGACGTCGAACGGGCCCGATCTTATGATCCTCGGCCAGATCTACGACACGCTGCTGAAAATGAGCCCGAGCGGCGAGCTTGAGCCCAATGTGGCGGAGTCCTGGAAGTCAACAGCGGACAATACCTGGCGCTTCAATCTGCGCAAGGACGTGAAGTTCAGCGACGGCACGCCTCTGACGGGGGAGGACGTGAAATACTCCATCATGCGGATCCTGGACAAGCAGATGGCGTCCACCCATGCCAGCCAGCTGAGCACGATCAAGGACGTGGTGTTGGTCGACGATCACACCATCGATGTCGTCACGACGGGACCCGACCCGCAGCTGCCTCGACGGATGCAGGCATATGGCGGGACGGGCCGCGTCTTCATCGTGTCGAAAAAGTATTTCGAGGCCAACACGCCTGAGTCCGTCTCCGACAAGCCCATGGGAAGCGGCCCCTACAAGCTGGTCGAGTGGAACAAGGGCCAGCGCATCGTGCTTGACAAGAACCCGAATTACTGGGGGCCTGCCGCCGATGTGACCAAGGCGACCTTTACCTTCATTCCTGAGAACTCCACCCGGGTGAATGCGCTCATCCAGAAGGAAGTCGATCTCATTCAGCGTCTGCCGATCGCCGATATAGAGCGTGTGAAAGGCAACAAGGACCTGTCCGTCATCTCGACGCCCAACGGTCTCGTCCATAACATCAATCTGGATTGCCGCAGTGCGCCATTCAATGACATCGCGGTCAGGAAGGCCTTTTCCGAAAGCCTTGATCTCGAAGGCATCGTCAGCAGCCTGCTCGGCGAGTACGGCCGCGTTCTTCCCGGTCCGCTTCCCCCGAACGTCGTGCAGTACGACAAGACTCTGGAGCCGTACAAATACAATCCTGAAGCCGCGATGAAGGTCGTGCAGGAGAAGAAACCCACACCCATTTCGACGAATACGTCGGACGGACGCTATGTCGCCGACCGGGAGATCTATCAGTCGATCAACGCTCAAGCGGGAGCCGTAGGCTTCAAGATAACGCCGCGGATCATGGAGTGGGGCCGTATGATCTCCATGATCACGGGTGCGACCGCCGGCCCGTTCTACATCGTTGGCTGGGATTACAGTGAGGGTGACGCGAGTAAGATGCACGCCTTCGGCAATTCCAGTCGCTCGACCGCGCTCTGCAAGGTCCCTGAATACGACGCCGCTGCCGGTAAGGCGATGATCGAACTCAATGACGAGAAGCGCACCGAATTGTGGAAGACCGCCCAGCGCGCCATGAAGGATTCCTACATGATCGCTGGGACCTGGCAGGCCGCCTCGATCTTCGGGGCGCGCAAGGAGGTCAAGTGGGATGCGAATTTCGGCGACAACATCTCACTTACCGATATCAAGATCCAGAACTGAGGGCTGTATTGAAGATGAACGATCGCGTCGATTCGCATGTGCTTTCCGTCAAGGATCTGAGTGTTCAATACTCAGGGCAGAACGGCGACGCGACCGTGCTTCACAACGTCAACCTTTCCGTTCTGCCCGGGCAAGTCACCGCCGTGGTGGGTGAATCGGGATGCGGGAAGTCGACGCTGGTGAAGAGTATCATGGGCCTGCTGCCGGGGAATGCCCGGCAGCAGGGAACCATCGAGGTCGCAGGCATGCGGCTGGACAACCTGCGCCCTGCGGCTCGAAGGAAGCTAAACGGGAACCTCGTGTCTCTGATCAGCCAGGACGCATTGAACTCCCTCAACCCGGCAACGACGGTTGGCTATCAGATCGCCGAGATGTTGATGGTGCATCGTGGCGTATCCAAGCGAGACGCTTTCGATCACGCCGTGGAGCTGCTGCGGCGCACCGGTATTCCCGAAGCGGAAAAGCGTGCGCAGTTCTATCCGCATGAATTTTCCGGTGGCATGCGGCAGCGCGCATTGATCGCCACATCCATCGCATTGGGACCGAAGCTGCTCCTCGCGGACGAGCCGACGACGGCTCTCGACGCAACTGTGAAGCTCCAGGTCGTCAAGCTTCTGGATGGCTTGCGCCGCGAGCTCGACCTGTCGGTTCTCCTGATCACGCACGACATGGGCATCGTCGCTGCTTTGGCTGACTATATGATTGTCATGTATGCGGGCCAGGCAGTCGAGAGCGGGCCGGTCGAGGAATTGTTCGCGAACCCTCGGCACCCCTATACCGCCGCCTTGATCGCGGCGGTTCCGAGCATCAATGCCTGGAAGATGCGGCTCAAGAATATTCCGGGAGCGCCGCCGGCTCCACCCTTCGATATCAAGGGGTGCCCTTACAAGCCTCGCTGTGAGAAGGCAATCCCGTTGTGCAGTACTACAGTGAACGAGTTCGCGGCAAACGATCACGTCACCCGCTGCAATGTTCCGAACTAGGTGAGTATGATGAACGGCAGACAGCGCGCAATAGGGATGCCGCCTCAGGAGACTGCGCTCCTCAGTATCCAAGGGATCACCAAGGTCTATGGCCGGGCGAGCATGTTCGGAGGCAACAGCAAGGCGATTGCGGTCCGCGGAGTCGATCTCAACCTGAAGCGGGGGCAGACGCTTGGGATCGTCGGCGAATCCGGATGCGGAAAATCGACGCTCTCGCGCATCATCTCAGGCATCACGCCGCCGACTTCAGGGAATGTCTATCTTGAGGGCGAACCTGTCATCGACGGCAGTACGCGAGAGCAGAGAAAGCGCCTGCGCGACGTGCAGATGGTGTTTCAGTCTCCGGCGGGGTCTCTCGATCCGAGAATGCGCATCGGCGCCATCGTGGCAGAGCCGCTCGACATCCACCGGACCGATCTCTCTTCCGCGGAGAAGCGCAGGCTCGTATCCGAGATCATGGCGCGGGTCGGACTGAACGATTCCTTTCTCGAACGTTATCCGCATCAGTTGTCCGGCGGTCAGCAGCAGCGCGTGGGTATTGCCAGGGCGCTGATCACCAATCCGAAGGTGGTAATTTGCGATGAGGCCGTGTCCGCCCTTGATGTGTCGGTTCAGGCGCAGATCATCAATCTGCTTCTCGACATCCAGAAGGACAGCGGCGTCTCCTACATCTTCATCTCCCACGATTTGAGCGTCGTCGCGAGCATCGCTGACGAGATCGCCGTGATGTATATGGGGCAGATCGTCGAGGAAGGGCCGGCAAACACCATCCTGTCCGATCCTGCTCATCCTTACACGAAGGTTCTGATCGAAAGCGCCTTCGTTCCCGATCCTCGAATCGAAAAGAACCGGGTGAGGGCGGCGGCTGTCGAAGCCGCGCCAGGAACCACTCAGCCGTCTGAAGGCTGCTTATACCGCCCACGCTGCAGGCACGCGATTGCTCCCTGCGAGATGATCACGCCCGATCTGTTATCCGTCGGACCGGAGGGCAGGGTAGCGGCATGCCACAACGAGCAATCCTCGGGCGCGAGCCAGGCTATCGCCAGCGGCCGTTAGCATATTCGAATCGACAGCAAGCAAGGGATGGAAAACGAACGATGGGCGAGATTCTGACTGAGCGCCTCGGGCGCGTCATGGTCGTTACGATCGCGAATGAGGCCAAGCGCAACGCTCTCAACAAATCGATGGAAGAGCCCTTCTTCAACGCACTCGTCGAAGCCGAGCAGGATGACGAGATCCGCGTGGTCGTGATCACTGGAGCGGGCGAGATCGCTTTCTGCAGCGGGCACGATCTGACGGAGGTCGGGCGCAAGGATATCAAGCTGATGAAGCCTGATCCGATGGCGCACCCGGATCGCATGAAAAAGCCTGTCATCGCAGCTGTGAACGGACATTGTCATGCGGCCGGCTTGATGCTCGCTCTGTGCTGCGATCTCAGGATCGTCAGCGAGAACGCCGTGTTCGGTCAGCCCGGCGCGAAGCTGGGCCAGTTGCCGGCGGGCGGGCAAATCTGGCGCCTCTCGCAGGCAATCCCGCGCGTTCGCGCCATGGAAATGATGATGACGGCGGAGTACCTTTCCGCGAAGGATGCCTATGATTGGGGCTTGGCGAACCGCCTCGTCCCGAAAGGACAGGCTCGCGAGGCTGCTCTCGAACTCGCCGAGCGGATCGCGCGGAATTCTACCAACGCGATCCAGGCCATCAAGGCCGGATTGAAGGTCTACGACCGGGAGGGACGCGAGGCATTCGATCAGTATGAGGCATCCGCCATCAAGGAACTAATGAGCGGAAGCGACATGGCTGAAGGTTCGCGTGCCTTCGTGGAAAAGAGAACTCCCAGTTTCTGAGCCGGGGTCATTGAGGGCCGCTCCAGGCTGGAGCGGCCTTTATTACGCGGTGTTCTCGAGCGAGCGTCGGATGCGCGCCGCCAGATCGGCAAGTTCACGCCCGACAGAATCCAGCATCTCGGTTTTCAGAAGCAAGGCGGAGCCGCCGCAATTCAAGGCATAGGGCTGCGATCCGTGGAAGGTGAGCGGAACACCGACGGAATTGATCTCCTGCTTCCACTCTCCGACCGAAGTGACATAGCCATATCTCTGATATTGCTCGACCGCGACCTGCACGCCCGCCCTCATGGCAACGCCGGTCTCATCGGGAGGGCAGAGTTCGTTCAAAAGAGCCTCGCGTGCAACAGGATCGAGGCTTGCAAGATAGGCCCTCCCCATGGCGGAGGTAGCCATGCGGATATGCGAACCGACCTCAATGCCGATGTGAAGCGGGCTCTGGCCCCGGCAATGCTCGATATACACCATCGTCCGCTTGTCGGGCACGCCGATCGCGACCGAACATCCCACGCGGTCCGCAAGCGATTGCATCAACGGTCTGGCGATATCCCGCACGGCGAGGCCGCCGAGCGCCGTGAAGCCCAATGCCAGTGCCGAGACCGACAGGGAATAGCGACCAGTAATGGTGGAATAGTCGAGATAGCCGAGGCGCGTGAGCGTGTAGGTGAGTCGCGAGATCGTCGCTTTCGCGAGCCCTGTCCGCGCCGCCAGCTGTTGGTTGCTGAGGCCTGCGTCGCCGCGCTTGAAAGCCTTGAGGATGCTCAACCCGCGCGCCAGAGCGACGACGAAGCGCGGGTCGTCTTCGCGCTCCATATCCGGCTCGGCTACGAGAGTGTTTTGACGGGTCCGCATTTTGCGCCTCGTTGGAAAAGAATGCTCTATCTGCCCTTGACCAAAGGGGAGGACAAGGGAATAATTACAAAAGTGAAATTTAATTCCGAGGAACGGAATTGTCAATGGACAGCGATGTGTTTGAACAGCTCCTTGAGACCGTGGAGCGTTTCGTGCGTGAGAGACTGAGGCCGCGTGAGGCCGAGGTTGCACTGAATGACCAGGTCCCAGCCGAGATCGTTCAGGAGATGCGGGATCTGGGCCTGTTCGGTCTCACGATTCCAGAGGAATATGGCGGCCTTGCATTGACCGTATCGGAAGAGGTGCGCGTTGCTTTCCGTCTCGGTGGGACCTCGCCCGCTTTCCGCTCCGTGATCGGCACCAATAACGGCATCGGATCGCAAGGCATCATCATCGACGGTACGCCCGAGCAAAAAGCCTATTACCTGCCGCGCCTGGCAAGCGGCGAGCTTATCGGTTCCTTCTGCCTGACCGAGCCGGAGGCTGGATCGGATGCCGGTTCTCTGCGGACCTCCGCAACGCGGGAAGGCGACCATTACATCATCAACGGCACGAAGCGCTTCATCACGAATGCGCCGCAGGCCGGTGTCTTTACCGTGTTCGCCCGCACCGATCCGAAGAGCACGAACGCCTCGGGCGTGACGGCTTTCCTGGTCGATGCGAACCTGCCTGGAATCTCTCTCGGCAAGAAAGACCACAAGATGGGTCAGCAGGGCGCACATACCTGCGACGTCATCTTCGACAATGTCAAAGTGCCGGCAAGCGCCATCATCGGCGGCGAGGCGAATGTCGGAAAGGGTTTTGCGACTGCGATGAAGGTTCTCGATCGCGGCCGCCTGACCATCGGCTCGGTCTGCGTCGGAATCTCTGAGCGCCTGATCGCCGACAGCCTGGCCTATGCCATGGAGCGCAAGCAATTCGGCCGTCCCATCGTGGAGTTTCAGCTCGTTCAGGCGATGCTCGCCGATATGCGGGCGGAGAGCTATGCCGCGCGCTGCATGATCGAGGAGACGGCTCGCCGCTACGATGCGGGAGAGCCGATCCCCGCCGAGGCTGCGTGCTGCAAGATGTTCGCATCCGAGATGGTGGGGCGCGTCGCCGACAAGGCAGTGCAGATCCACGGCGGTGCCGGCTATGTGGCCGATCACGGAATCGAGCGCTTCTATCGCGATGTCCGTCTGTTTCGAATCTATGAAGGAACGACGCAGATTCAGCAGCTCGTCATCGCCCGAAACATGGCGCGCGCCGCGCGGCAGTAAATATCGACTCAAGAAACGACCTGAGAGTACGCATCCATGTCCGTTGTCCAAACAGAGCGCGTCGATGGTATTTCGATCCTCTGGATCAATAACCCGCCCGTCAACGCGCTGAACACCCAAGTCCGGACGGAATTGGTCCAGGCCGTTGAAGCAGCCAACGCCGATCCGTCCATTCTCGGCATTGTTCTGGCTTCGCGCATACTGAACTTCGTTGCCGGAGCGGACATCAAAGAATTCGGCCGCCCACCGGTCAGTCCGACGCTGCGGGATGTCATCGACATCTTCGATGCCTCGCAGAAGCCTCTCGTCGCCGCGATCAATGGTGTCGCCTTTGGTGGTGGGCTTGAAATTGCCCTGGCCTGCGATGCGCGGATCGTAACGCCTACGGCGCGCCTCGGTCTGCCGGAGGTGAAGCTCGGTCTCATTCCTGGCGCCGGCGGCACTCAGCGTCTGCCGCGCCTGATCGACGCGGCTGAAGCCTTGAAGATGATGGCGGACGGAGCGCCGAAGACCGGCGATCAGTCGCTGGCCCTCGGCCTTGCCGATGAGATCACGGAATCAGACCGCCTGATCGACGCCGCGATCTCGAAATGCCAGGCGCTCGCCCGCCAAGGCCAGCGTCGGCTCCTGCGCGATGCGAAAGTTGGGGAAGCGGGTATAGAGGCATTCGACAAAGCTGCGGCCGAGTTGAAGAAGGCGCGTCACGACGAACCGCAGATCGAGGCACTGATCGACTCGGTTCGCTCCGGTTACGGCGGCACTTTCACCGATGGCCTGAAGCGCGAGCGTGAGCACTTCGAGCAGTTGATGGCTAGTGAGCGGTCGCAGGCTCTCCGTTATGCCTTCTTCGCCGAGCGCCAGAGCGGCCAGCTGCCGGAAGGTGTCGATTCGTCCAAGGCGCTGAACGTGAAGTCCGTCGGCGTTATCGGCGGCGGCACCATGGGAACCGGCATCGCCATGGCTTTCGCCAGCAGCGGCGTCCATGTGACTATCATCGAGACAGATGCGGATGCGGCGAACCGGGCTGTCGAAAGGATCGCCGGCAATTATGAGCAGTCCCTGAAGCGGGGCCGCATATCGGAGGCGACGCGCGCGGAAATCATGGGCCGCATCAAGTCCGCCGTTTCTTATGATGCCTTGGCGGACGCCGATCTCGTGATCGAGGCGGCGTTCGAGGAAATGGACATCAAGCGTCAGATCTTCGAGGCGCTGGCAGTTGCGACGAAGCCCCAGGCCATTCTCGCCACCAATACATCCTATCTCGACGTCGACAAGATTGCCGAATCCAGCGGCCATCCGGAGCGGGTCGTCGGGATGCACTTCTTCAGCCCGGCCAATGTCATGCGGCTGGTCGAAGTGGTTCGTGGCACGCAAAGCAGTCCGGAAGCCATCGCGACCGTCGTCAAGGCAGCGCGGCGCCTCGGCAAGGTACCGGTCATTGTCGGCAATTGTCATGGCTTCGTCGGCAACCGCATGCTCGCACGGCGCAGCGAACAGGTTGACCGCCTTCTCCTCGAAGGAGCCTCGCCGGAGGATGTCGATGCGGTGTTGACCGAATTCGGCTTCAAACTCGGACCCTGCGCCATGGGCGACCTGGCGGGCCTCGACATCAGTTGGCGGATGCGCCGTGCCACGGGTAAGACCGCGCCGGTCGCCGACGCTCTCGTCGAGGCGGGCAGGCTCGGTCAGAAGTCGGGGCGCGGCTATTACGTCTATGCGGATAATGGCCGCACGAAGAACAGCGACCCCGCCGTGAGGGAACTGATCGAAAGCGTTGCGGGGGCACACGGTGTCAAGCGCCGCGAGATTTCTAAAGACGAGATCCTCGACCGCCTGATCCTGCCGATGGTCAATGAAGGTGCGCGCATCATCGAGGAAGGCATCGCGGATCGTCCGAGCGACATCGATGTGATCTGGCTCAATGGCTACGGCTTCCCGAACTGGCGGGGTGGGCCGATGTTCTATGCGCAGCAGCGCGGGCTGGCTGAAGTCGCCAGCAGGCTCGAGGCGCTTTCCAAATCCACAGGAGACACAACTCTCGCACCGGCGCCGCTGCTGCAAAAGCTCGCCGCTGAAGGAGAGGGCGCGACCTGGGGCTCGCAAGAGCGCAAGGCCGTTTAAAGTTCAGGAGAGACATGATGAATGAAGCCGTAATCGTTGCAACCTGCCGCACTCCCATCGGTAAGGCCCAGCGTGGTGCCTTCAACGACACCGCCGGTGTGGACCTCGTAGCGCCGCTGCTGCCTGAGGTGATGTCCCGTGCCAAGGTTGAAGCCGGCGATGTGGAGGAGGTCGTCCTGGGTTGCGGATATCCCGAAGGAGCAACCGGAGGAAACGTCGCGCGGGCAGCTGCTTTGCGCGCAGGATTTCCCGTCTCCTCGACCGGCGCCATGGTGAGCCGCTTCTGTGCATCGGGGCTCGAGGCTGTCGCTTATGCCGCTCGCCGGATCATGGTGGATGGCGTGCCGGTCTCGATTGCGGGCGGTGTCGAGTCGATCAGCCTCGTCGGGCCGAACGCGAACAAGAACCGGCTGCGCAACGAATGGCTGGAACAGAACATCCCCGGCATCTACATGCCGATGATCGAGACGGCGGACAACGTGGCGGCTCGCTACGGCATCAGCCGCGAACAGCAGGACGAGTATTCGCTTGAGAGCCAGAGGCGGACGGCGACGGCGCAGCAGGCTGGAATCTTCCGCGATGAAATCGTCGCGACAGAGGCGATCAAACTCGTCACTGACAAAGAGACAGGCGAGGTCCGTAAGGAAACCGTGCGGCTGACCCTCGACGAAGGCAATCGCCCGGATACGAATCTCGAAGGTCTGGCCAAGCTGAAGCCTGTGCGCGAAGGCCAGTTCATCACCGCCGGCAATGCAAGCCAGTTGTCGGATGGAGCATCCGTCAATCTGCTGATGTCGTCCAAGGAGGCCGAGAAGCGCGGTCTCGACGTGCTGGGCGTGTTTCGCGGCTTCGCATCGGCTGGATGTCAACCCGACGAGATGGGCATCGGCCCGGTCTTCGCGATCCCGCGCCTGCTGGAGCGGCACGGTCTGACCGTCGACGACATCGATCTGTGGGAGCTCAACGAGGCTTTCGCGAGTCAGGTGGTCTATTGCCGTGACAAGATCGGCATTCCCTCGGAGCGTCTCAACGTGAATGGCGGCGCCATCTCCATCGGGCATCCGTTCGGCATGAGCGGTTCGCGCATGGTCGGGCACATCCTTCTCGAAGGACGCCGCCGCCGCGCAAAGTATGGCGTCGTGACCATGTGCGTCGCCGGCGGCATGGGCTGCGCCGCGCTCATCGAATTTCAATAAGATTGGGGAGGGCGCCATGCGTCAGGTGGTCTGTAAGGAATTTGGCCCGATTGAGTCGCTCGTGGTCGAGGATGTCGATCTCCCGCCGCCGGGGCCGGGACAGGTGCGGGTCCGCGTGGAAGCTGCCGGTGTGAACTTTCCCGATACGCTGATGGTGCAGGGCAAGTATCAGGCGAAGCCGGATCGTCCATTCGTCCCCGGCACCGAATTGGCCGGCATCATCGAGGCGGTCGGCGAAGGCGTGACGGGGCTGGAGCCGGGCATGCCCGTCATCGGCATGGTCGGGCTGGGAGCATTTGCCGAAGTCGCGAACACCAAGGCATCGCGCCTGCTGCCGCGTCCGGCGAGCATGCCTGCCGTGATGGCCGCAGGCTTCTCGATGACCTATGGTACCAGCATGCATGCTCTCAGGCAGCGGGCGAACCTGCAGCCGGGGGAAACCCTTCTCGTACTCGGCGCGAGTGGAGGCGTCGGCCTTGCCGCCGTGGAAATCGGCAAGGCGATGGGCGCCACCGTGATTGCCGCCGCGAGCAGTGATGAGAAGTTGCAGGTCGCCAAGGATGCGGGCGCCGATCATCTGGTGAATTACTCGACCGAGTCCCTGAAGGACCGCGTCAAGGAGCTGACGGGCGGAAAGGGCGTCGATGTCGTCTACGATCCGGTCGGCGGCGATCTGCTGGAGGATGCCGTACGGGCGACCGCGTGGGAAGGGCGCGTGCTCGTTGTCGGTTTCGCATCCGGCACGATCCCGAAGGTGCCCGCCAATCTTCTTCTGCTGAAGGGAAGCGCGATGGTGGGCGTATTCTTCGGCACCTTCCGCGACCGCGATCCCGAGGCGAACCGCCGGAACTTCGCGGAGCTTTTCCAGTGGTATGAGGAAGGCAAGCTGCGTCCGCTGGTGAGCCAGACGATGGACCTGGCAGAGGTGGTGAAAGCCTTCAACGTTCTCACCAGCCGCAGCGCCATCGGCAAGATCGTGCTGACCACATGAGCCAGGAACTCGCTTCCAGTTACCGAAGCATCGGTTTCTTCGAATTGATCGGCCTCGAGCTTGTTCATTCAGAGAAAGGCCGCGTGACGGGCGGCCTCAAGATCGGCTCGGAGCATCGCAACCGCGCCGGGAACGTGCATGGTGGCGTGCTGTGCAGCATGATCGACTTCGCGGCCTGTGCGGCGGGGCTCCACAGCGAACCGGGAGAGCCCAAGCGCTATGGCGTGACTCTGTCCCTGACGACTCAATTCACGAAGGCGGTCAACGATGGGCGGCTGCGGGTGGAAGGGCGTATGCTCTCCGCCGGTCGCAAGAACTACAGCGCCGAGGCGCATATCTACGACGATGCCGGCGACCTCGTGGCGCATGGCATCGGAAGCTTCCAATGGCCGGCGGGCAGCCAGCCGGGCACCCAATCGATGATCTCCACCAGGGAATAGTTGCTAAAAATGTTCGAGCTCCGCGAAGACCTCAAGCCCTTGATGCGTGAACTCCTGAAGTTCATGGACGAGCATATCTATCCCAACGAGGAAGTGTATGAGCGCCAGTTGCGCTCGCAGAAGAATCTCTGGTCCGAGCCGGAGATCATGGGCGAGCTGAAAGAGAAGGCGAAGAAGCAGGGTCTCTGGAATCTCTTTCTCGTCGGGCACGAAAGCGACAGGAACCTGACGAACCTTGACTATGCCCATCTGTGCGAGGTCATGGGACGCTCGGGGCTCGCACCGGAGGTGTTCAACTGCTCGGCGCCCGATACGGGCAACATGGAAACGCTCATTCTCTACGGCACGGAAGAGCAGAAGAAGCAATGGCTCGAGCCGCTGCTCGACGGCCGCATCCGTTCCTGCTTCTCCATGACGGAGCCGGCGGTTGCATCATCCGATGCGACGAATATCCAGACCGAGATTCGGCGTGACGGCGATCATTACGTGATCAACGGCAGGAAGTGGTGGAGCACGGGCGCCATCGACGAGCGCTGCAAGATCGCCATCGTGATGGGTCGAACCGATTCCAATGCCGAGAAGCACAAGCAGCAATCCATGATCCTGGTGCCGCTCGACACGCCCGGCGTCAAGGTGGAGCGGCCCCTGCTCGTATTCGGTTATGACGACGCCCCCCACGGGCACGCCGAGATCAGCTTCGAGAACGTGCGTGTTCCGGCATCCAACATGCTGCTGGGCGAAGGCCGCGGTTTCGAGATCGCGCAAGGACGCCTCGGCCCAGGCCGCATCCACCATTGCATGCGCGCCATCGGATTGGCGGAACGTGCATTGGAGACGATGTGCCGCCGCGTTCTATCGCGCGAGGCCTTCGGGAAGCCTCTGGCCGCCCAGGGGCACCTGCGCCAGCTCATCGCGCGCTCGCGCTGCGAGATCGAGACGACGCGCCTGCTCACGCTCAAGGCGGCGCACATGATGGACACCGTGGGCAACAAGGCGGCGCGGCGCGAGATCGCCATGATCAAGGTGGTCGCCCCCGAGATGGCCTGCAACATCATCGACCGCGCGATCCAGGCCCATGGGGCGATGGGTGTCTCCCAGGACACGTTCCTCGCCTTCGCCTATGCCAAGGCGCGCACATTGCGCATCGTCGATGGGCCGGACGAGGTTCATCGTGAATCGATTGCGAAGATGGAACTGTATGCCTACCGATAGTCAGGAAGAAACCATGTTCGACGTCAGAGGCAAGGTCGCCCTCATCACCGGCGCTTCCCGTGGGATCGGGCGGGCAACCGCGATCCAGCTCGCCCAAAGCGGCGCCAAGGTGGTCATTTCGAGCCGCAAGCAGAATGCGTGCGATGCGGTCGTCGAAGAGATCAGGGCTTTCGGAGGCGAGGCCATCGCCAAGGCCTGCCATGTGGGCGACCGCACACAGGTCGAGGGCCTCATTGCTCACGTGAACGAGGTTTGGGGCGGCATCGACATTCTTGTCTGCAATGCCGCCACGAACCCGGTCTATGGGCCTGCAGCCCTGCTGACGGACGAGCTGTTCACCAAGATCATGACCGTCAACGTGCAGAGCACGGTCTGGCTCTGCAACATGGTGCTGCCGCGAATGGCGGAACGAGGCGGCGGCTCCGTCGTCATCCTCTCCTCCATCGCCTCTTTACGCGGATCGGCGACCATCGGCGCCTACGGCATGTCGAAAGCCGCAGAAGCGGCGCTTGCCCGAAACCTCGCTGTCGAATGGGGACCGAAGGGCATTCGCGTCAATGCGATCGCGCCGGGCGTGGTGAATACCGACTTCGCCAAGGAACTGGTCAACGATCCCGTCCGGCGTGCGCAGATGGAAAGCCGCACGCCGCTGAGGCGGTTCGGCGAGCCGCAGGACATCGCAGGCATCGTGCATTTCCTGGCCTCTCCCGCTTCCGCGTATATCACGGGCCAAGTGATCGTCGCCGATGGCGGCGAGACGATCAGTTAAGGGACGGGCAAAGCATGGTGAGCCTCGCTCCCGTCATTCCCGCGCACCGCTTCGATGAGAATGCGCTTAAGGCTTGGTTGACCGGTGCGGTCCCGGAGTTTCACGGCGACTTAAGCATCCGTCAGTTCCAGGGCGGCCAATCCAATCCGACCTTCCTGATCGAAGCGGATGGAAAGCGGCTCGTCCTGCGCAAGAAACCGCCGGGGCAGTTGCTGAACAAGGCGCACGATGTCGAGCGGGAGTTCCGGGTTGTCTCGGCCCTCGGACCCACTGATGTTCCCGTCGCGCGGGTCGTCGCCTTGTGCGACGATGCTGCGGTGATAGGCACTCCGTTTTATGTGATGGAGTTCGTCGAAGGGCGGATCTTCGACAATGCCGCGATGGATGGTGTTGCGCCGGATGAGCGCAGGCAGCTGCATTTCGCATCCGTGGATGCGCTCACGAAACTTCACTCGGTCGATTTCGAGGCAGTGGGCCTCGGGGATTTCGGTCCCAAGGGCGGTTACGTCGCCCGACAGGTCGAACGCTGGAGCCGCCAGTACCAATCATCGTTGAGCGCGGGCGAGTTGCCAGCGCTCACATGGCTTGCCGATTGGCTTCGTGAGCACAAGGGCGTGCCCGACGAGACCACGATTGCCCATGGCGATTTCCGCCACGGCAATCTCTGTTTTGTCGCCGACAGGCCGAAGGTCTCCGCCATCTTCGATTGGGAGCTTTCGACGCTTGGGCATCCGTTGAGCGATCTCGCTTACCTGTGCATGTCGTATCGCATCGATGCAGGCGTTCCAAATAGCCGAGGCATTCTCGGCCTCGATCTCGACGAGCTCGGTATTCCGAAGGAAGAAGAGATCGTCGAACGATACTGCACGGCCATGGGCCGCTCAGGCTTGCCGGATTGGAACGTGTTCCTGGCTTTGTCCTTCTTCCGGCTGTCGGCCATTCTTCATGGCGTGATGGCGCGTGCATTGCAGGGCAACGCGAGTGACGCCAATGCCAGACAGGTGGCGCAACGTGCGGGACTTCTTGCCGATATAGGACAGGCCATTGCGCGGCAGCATTAGATCATTCCGTCGTCTGGCCTCCAGACGACACTCTTGCAGGTAGCGGCGGATGGCATTTCTCACTGAGCCGGAACCGATGCGGGGAGTGGCGTTGCCGATAGGGCCGGGGATTTCTCGCATCGTCGCGAGCAATGCCAGCATGATGACCTATCATGGCACCAACACTTACCTGCTTGAACGCGACGACGGCTTCGTCGTGGTCGATCCCGGCCCCGATGATGAGAGCCATGTGGACGCAATCCTGAGCGCGACGCGCCGACAGGTCTCCGCCATCGTCCTCACCCACACCCATTCCGATCATTTCGGCGCAACGAACAGTCTAAAGGATCGGACGGGCGCGCCGACCTATGGGTTTCATCTCAGCGAGAAGCCCGCGTTTACGCCTGACATCCCCATTCATCACGGCGACATCGTTCTGGGAATGACCGCGCTTCATACGCCCGGACATGCCAGCGATCACTTGTGCTTCGCCCTTCCCGGCGGGACCGTGTTGACTGCGGATCATATCATGTCATGGTCGAGCAGCATCGTCTCTCCGCCAGGTGGCGACATGGCGGCGTATGTGGCGAGTCTCCATCTCATGCTGTCGCGCGACGACCGGCTCTATCTGCCGGGACATGGGCCACCGCTCGCGGACCCGAAGCCGTATGTGGAGGACCTTATCGCGTATCGCGTGAAGCGTGAGAAGGCCATTCTTCAGGCCTTGCGCAACGGTCCCGCCTCAACCTGGGATCTGGTGGATCGCCTCTATTCCAAGACCCATCCATGGCTGCGTCAGGCCGCTGAACGGAATGTCGCCGCGCATCTTCTCAAGTTGCAGGGTGAAGGACTGGTTCGGGAAGATGGAGAGCAATGGCAGGCAGCATGAGCGCTGCTCTGCGATTACGAAGGAAATCTTGTCAGTGAGTAGGCAAGATCCTCATCGGAAGCATTCAAACCACGACTGACGCAACTCGTCGGCATTGGCGAGCGAACGGCCGCAGGCGCTGAGCGCGCTCGCAACGCTGCGAACCAGCTCCGCATTCGAGCCGGCTCTCGTGCCGTCGGGAAGGTCGAGGTTGTTCTCGAATCCGACCCGTATATGCCCGCCGAGCAAGGCGCCGGTCGCCACGCAGGCCGTCTCATAGCCACCGAAGGCGCAGACCATCCAATCCTTGAAACCTGGCATGTCGGGAGCAAGGAACGGGAGCAGGTCGGCGGGATGGGATGTCTGGCCCGCAGTGTAGCGGCCGAGAACATAGAGCACCGGAATTTGCGCGAACGGCACGAGCCCGCGCTGCTGCATGCCAGCAAGGCGCATGGCCTCATCGGGCGAGTACAGGATGATCTGAGGCACAACACGCTCGCGGCGGAGCCAGGTGAGGAATTCCGCGAAAGCCGGCTCCGACGCCTCGTCGGGAGCAAGTTCGCGCAAAGCCAGGGATACCGCCTCGGGCTTCACCGCGCGCACGACGTCCATCTGGGTGTCCGGCTCATAGATGCCGAGCGCTTCGCTCGTGATCTGAACGAGAAGACGGTCGCCGACGGCCTGACGGATTGCGGCGATGGCATCGCGATAGGCCGCCGCATCGAGAAGATGGCCGCCCTCGGCATTCCGAACATGCACATGGATCATGCAGGCTCCCGCCTCAAAGCAGGCGGACGCGGTCTCCGCCAGTTCGCGCGGGGTCATCGGCAGGGCAGGGTGGTCGGCCTTGGTGCGGCGCCCCCCATTGGGAGCGACCGCGATGGCAACCGGTGGCAAGCGCTCGGGGTACCCCATAGGCTCCCTCATGTAGATCAATTGTTTCAACTTAAGACCAAATAAAACATTTGTTGCGCCATGCGTAAAGATCGCTACTCTGCCTTTCATGGATATTGCCGCCTTGGCCGATCAGATCGTCGATGCTTACGCCAGCATGCCGGTGCAATTGCAGGCGGCGGCGCGCTACGTGTTGGATCATCCGGACGACGTCGCCCTGCTCTCCATGCGCGAGCAGGCCCGGCAGGCGGGCGTGCAGCCTGCCACCATGACCCGGCTGGCGCAGAAGCTCGGCTTCAGCGGCTACGATGACGTCAAAGAGGTCCATGCCCAAACCATTCGGACGGGTGGAGCTGGATTTGCCGGCAGGGCAGGCGCCCAGGTCGCGACCCAGAAGATGAAGGGCGAGCGAGCGCTTGCCGCCGAGATGATGACTTCCCTTTCACAGCAGATCGCCCGTCTCGGCGAGGGGCCTGCTCTCGATGGGCTGGTGGAGGCGGCGGTTCTTCTGGCCGATGCCCGCCGGATTTACTGTCTCGGCCTGCGCTCGGCGCATCCCGTGGCGTGGCACCTGAGCTATGTTCTCTCCCTCATCGGTGAGAAGGCGGTGATGCTCGATGCCGTCGCGGGTATCGGCAGCGATGCCATTCGGGACGCGACAAACGACGATGTTCTCTTCGCGGTGAGCGTGGCGCCTTATTCGCGGGCGACCGTCGAGGCCGTGCATTATGCGCATGCGCAGGGCATTCCCATCGTCGCCCTGACCGACAGCCCCGTGTCGCCGCTGGCGCAGGCGGCGAGGTCCACAATCCTCATCCCCACCGACAGCCTGTCGTTCTTCCACACCATGACGCCTTGCTTCGTTGTGAGCGAAGTCCTGGCTGCCCTCATCGCCGGACGTGGCGGAGACAGGTCGCTGGAGGCGCTCAAGCGCACGGAAGACCAACTCGCCGCCTTCAACATTCACTGGTCGCCGCAGCACGGCAGGAGAAACCGATGACCCGCATCCTTCATCGCCAAATTCATGGAACCTTGCCGGTTGCCGTGGGGGGCCGAGGTGTCGAAATCTTCGATGCGGAAGGGCGTTCCTATATCGACGCATCCGGCGGTGCAGCAGTCTCCTGTCTCGGGCACGGCCATCCCGATGTGACCGCCGCCATGAAGGCGCAGGCCGATAAGCTCGCCTATGCGCATACCAGTTTCTTCACCACACAAGCGGCGGAAGAACTGGCGGATCGGCTGATCGAGGGTGCGCCGGCCGGTCTGTCGCATGTCTATTTCGTCTCGGGCGGTTCGGAGGCGGTCGAGGCGGCGCTGAAAATGGCGCGGCAATATTTCGTGGAAAGCGGAAAGCCGGAGCGCCGGAACATCATCGCGCGCCGCCAGAGCTATCACGGCAACACGCTCGGCGCGCTTGCCGCCGGCGGCAACGAATGGCGACGGGCCCAGTTCAGGCCGCTTCTCGTCGAGACCCATCACATCGACCCGTGCTTCGCCTACCGCTACCAGGAGGCCGGCGAAAGCGACGAGGCCTATGCCGCCCGCGCCGCGCAGACGCTGGAGGACAAGATCCTGGAACTCGGCCCGGACACGGTGATGGCCTTCGTGGCCGAGACCGTCGTCGGCGCCACGGCGGGGGCCGTGCCGCCGGTGGCGGATTACTTCAAGCGCATCCGCGCGATCTGCGACCGCTACGGCGTGCTTCTCATTCTGGATGAAGTCATGTGCGGCATGGGCCGCACGGGCAAGCTCCATGCCTGCGAGCAGGAGGGCATTGCGCCGGACATCATGACGATCGCGAAGGGACTCGGCGGCGGCTACCAGCCCATCGGGGCCGTGCTGCTGGGACAGCATATTTTCGATTCCTTCGCGAACGGCTCGGGCCTGTTCCAGCACGGCCACACCTATCTCGGCCATCCGATGGCCTGCGCCGCAGCGCTCGCCGTGCAGGACGTGATCCGCCGTGACGGCCTGCTGGCTAACGCTGGGATAATGGGCGCGCGCCTGCGGCAGCGGCTGGGCGACCGCTTCGGAAACCACGCGCATGTTGGGGATATCCGGGGGCGCGGGCTCTTCATGGCCATCGAGCTGGTGGGGGACCGCTCGACCAAAGCGACCTTTGACCCTAAACAGAAACTTCATGCGCGCATCAAGCGCGAGGCGATGGCTCGCGGCCTCATGGTCTATCCCATGGGCGGCACCATCGACGGAGCGCGGGGAGATCACGTTCTGCTTGCCCCGCCCTTCATCGTCGATGAAGCTGTCATCGATACGATTGTCGAGCGACTGGGAGACGCCGTGGATGCGGCGCTCGAAGGCACGAGATTGAAAGCCGCCTGATTTCTTTCGAGAAAGGGCGGCAACGGGGAGCCGATCTCCGGACTGACTTCAAGTCTGGCCCAAAGCCGGACGCAACAAGAGGGAAGACGAATGAAAGTGTTGAACAAGACCCTGCTCGGTGCCGCTGCGGCCGCATTGACCTTCACGGCCCTGCCGGCACAGGCGCAGCAGAACTTCGCCACAATCGGCACAGGCGGCGTGACCGGCGTGTATTATGCCGTCGGCGGAGCGATCTGCCGCCTTGTCAACAAGGACCGCAAGGCTCACGGCATCCGCTGCTCGGTGGAATCAACCGGCGGCTCGGCCTACAACGTCAACACCATCAAGGCGGGCGAACTCGATTTCGGCCTCACCCAGTCCGACGTGCAGTACAACTCGATGAAGGGCGTGGGCGCGTTCAAGGACAACGCCTTCGGCGACATGCGCGCGGTCTTCTCCGTGCATCCCGAGCCCTTCACGGTGCTCGCCCGCAAGGAAGCCAACGCCGCCACCTTCGACGATCTGAAGGGCAAGCGCGTGAACGTGGGCAATCCGGGCTCCGGCACCCGCGCCTCTATGGAAGAGCTGCTCGGCGCCAAGGAGTGGAAGCTCTCCGACTTTTCGCTCGCCTCCGAGCTGAAGGCCGACGAGCACGGCCCTGCGCTCTGCGACAACAAGATCGACGCCTTCTTCTATGGCGTGGGCCACCCGTCCGCGAACATCCAGGACCCGACCACTACCTGCGGCGCGAAGCTCGTGTCGATCACCGGTCCGGCCGTGGATAAGCTGCTTGCCGACAAGCCTTATTACGCCAAAGCCACGATCAAGGGCGGGCTCTACAGCAACAACCCGCAGGACGTGCAAACCTACGGTGTGCTCGCGACCGTCGTGACCTCGGCGAAGGTGCCGGATGAGACCGTCTACAATGTGACCAAGGCGGTGTTCGAGAACTTCAACGAGTTCAAGTCGCTGCATCCTGCCTTCGCCGGTCTCGACCCGGCCAAGATGGTGAAGGACGGCCTGTCCGCTCCGCTCCATCCGGGTGCTGCGAAATACTACAAGGAAAAGGGCTGGCTGAACTAAGCCGGCGCTCACGAGAAGCCTTTGAGAACGGGGGCGGCGCATGCTGCCCCCTTTGCCTTATTGAGAAGTCCGAGGACATGACCATGTCGACCACCGAGAAAGCCTCACTCGCCCCCTCCGCCGAGCTCGAACAACTCGTCGCGGAAGCCGATACGGGAGGCCGCAAGCCGACCGGTTTCACAGCCGCATTGATCACGACGGTTGCCATCGCATGGTCCTTGTTCCAGCTCTGGTATGCCTCGCCGCTGCCGTTCACGCTGGGCTTCGGCATTCTCAACGATACGGAAGCGCGAGCCATCCATCTCGGTCTCGGGCTCTTCCTGGCCTATATGGCCTATCCCGCCTTCAAGCGCTCGCCGCGCGCTTATGTTCCGCCCCTCGATTGGGTGCTGGCGCTCGCAGGCGCATTCGCGGGCGCCTATCTCTTTCTCTTCTATCGCGAGCTTGCCGCGCGTCCCGGTCAGCCGACCACGATGGATCTGGTGACGGCAGGCGCGGGCATCCTGCTGCTTCTCGAAGCCACCCGCCGTTCGCTCGGCCTGCCCATGGTCATCGTGGCACTGGTCTTCATCGGCTTCACCTTCGGCGGCCCCTACATGCCCGACGTGCTGCTGCATCGCGGCGCTTCGATATCGAAGTTTCTCCAGCATCAATGGCTGACGACGGAAGGCGTGTTCGGTATCGCGCTCGGCGTCTCCACCAGCTTTGTGTTCCTCTTTGTCCTGTTCGGCACGCTGCTCGACAAGGCGGGCGCGGGCAACTGGATGATGCAGATCTCCATCGCGCTTCTCGGCCACCTGCGCGGCGGCCCCGCGAAGGTGGCTGTTGTGTCATCCGCGCTCAACGGCGTCGTTTCCGGCTCGTCCGTGTCGAACGTGGTGTCGGGCGGCATCTTCACGATTCCGCTGATGAAGCGCACGGGCCTGTCCGGCGTGAAGGCCGGCGCCATCGAAGCCGCATCCTCCATCAACGGTCAGATCATGCCACCTGTGATGGGCGCAGCCGCGTTCCTGATGGTCGAGTATGTGGGCATTCCCTATTCGGAAATCGTCACGCATGCTTTCCTGCCCGCGATCGCATCCTATGTGGCGCTGCTCTACATCGTGCATCTCGAAGCTCTGAAGATCGGCGCGAAGCCGATCCCGCGCGAGCCCACTCCAGCGAAGACCCGTCTGCTGCGCACGGGTCTCGGCCTGTCGGGGTCCGTGGTCGTGCTCTGCCTGCTCTATTACGGCGTGCTCGGCGCGCAGGCCGCGTTCGGTGCCAGCGCTCCGTGGATCCTCGCGGCTGCGGGCGTGGTGATCTATCTCGTCACGGTCGCTTATGCGGCACGCTTCCCGGATCTCGAACTCGACGATCCCAACACTCCCATCATCAAGCTTCCGCGCGCCTGGGACGTGACGCGCACTGGCCTCGACTTCCTCATTCCGCTGGTCGTCCTTCTGTGGTGCCTGATGGTCGAGGAGATGTCGCCGGGTCTCTCGGCTTTCTGGGCGACAGTCTCGATCATCGGCATCCTGGCCACGCGCCGTCCGCTGCTCGCGCTGTTCCGCAAGGAATCGATCCCGGTGGCGGCGCGTGCTGCCGCCGCCGATCTCATGGACGGCTTCGCGCTCGGCGCGCGCAACATGATCGGCATCGCCATCGCGACGGCGACGGCAGGCATCGTCGTCGGCACGGTGACGCTCACTGGCCTCGGACTCATGATGACCGAGTTCGTGGAGTTCATCTCCGGCGGCAACGTGATCGTGATGCTGATGCTGATCGCCCTCATCAGCCTCGTGCTCGGCATGGGTATTCCGACCACCGCGAACTATATCCTGGTGGCGACCCTCATGGCGCCCGTCGTCGTGGAGCTCGGCGCGCAGGCGGGGCTCGCGATTCCGCTGATCGCGGTGCACATGTTTGTGTTCTACTTCGGCATCATGGCCGATATCACGCCACCCGTGGGCCTTGCGGCTTTCGCGGCGGCTGCGATCTCGCGCGAGGATCCCATCGCGACAGGTTTCCAGGGTGCGCTCTATTCACTGCGCACCGCGGTTCTGCCCTTCGTATTCATCTTCAACCCGGCCATGCTGCTCATCGGTATCGAGAACTGGTTCGATGCGGGCATCGTGATCGCGACCAACATGGCGGCGGTGCTGCTCTTCTCGGCCGCGACCATGAACTATTTCGCAACGAGAAGCCGCCTGTGGGAAAGCGCCGTTCTGCTGGTCGTCTGCTTTGCCCTGTTCCGTCCCGACTGGTGGGTCAACCAGGTTCATCCGGCAACCTTCGAGCTGCCTGCAACCGAACTGATGAACCAGGTCGCTCGCGCACCCGCCGATCAGCGCCTCGCCTTCGTGGTGGAGGGTATGACCATCGAGGGCGACGACGTGCGCAAGACGGTGAGCATCAATCTCGGTGAGCAGAAGCCCACGCCGCAGGAGCGCCTGCGCGCCGCCGGCATCACGGTGGCAGGTCTTGGCGACAAGCTGACCATCAGCAATGTCGGTTTCGGATCTTACGCCAAGCGCGTCGGCCTGGAGCCCGGCCACACCATCGTCAGCGTCATCCAGCCCGCACCGGGGCGGCCCTCCGCCATGTGGGTCTACATCCCGGCACTCGCGCTGGCGGGACTGATCTGGTGGCTGCAGCGGCGGAGGGCGCGGGAAGTAACGGAGAAGCTCTCGCCGGTCGCAGCCTGAAGACGGGGTTGAAGATCGGGTGCTCTGATCGCAATCACCGGCATGAAGCCGGTAACGGCGGTGAGCATCGCCGCCGAAGCATCATCCCGGACGGTAGAGCCGATCCGGGATCGCGTGAAGAATAAAAACCCGGATCTCAACGCTGTCATTCCCGCGCAGGCGGGAAGGTGGATTCACGGTTGAAGCGCAACACGGTTGAGAGCCTGTGAGAAGATCTCCTTGGGGGTGGCGAAGGCAAGACATTTTCGCGGTGTGGTGTTGTAGGCCTCCACCAACCAAGCCAGCTCTTCTTGCGAGAGCATGGCCAGATCGGCCTTGCGCGGCAGGGTTTTCCTGAGCCGTCCAATGGCATTCTCAATCCCGCCCTTCTGCCAGGGCGCATGCGGATCACAAAAGAAGGTGGGCAGGCTCAGCCGTTCGGTGAGCCGATAATGCAGGGCGAACTCGGTTCCATTGTCGAAGGTCAAGGACTGAAGCAATGCTTTGGGCCATCGTCTCAGATGGCGATGGAGCCGCTCCAGCACGGCAAGCGCTGTCTTGTTGGGCAGCCGGTCAACGATCAGCAGCCGCGACCGGCGCTCATGCAGGACGAGAACATATTGGCCATAGCGCGAGAAGGCCATGAGGTCGGCCTCCCAATGGCCTTCCACCTGACGGCTGGCCGCCTCCTGAGGCCTGTGCGCCAGGCCGAGGCGATGCTTGATGAAGCTTGCCGGCGATCCGCCGCGCAGGCCTAAGCGCCCCCGTCGGCTTTTGGCACGGGGCAGCAGGCGATGCCAGTAATCCTTCTGGGCCGAGCGGTGATAGACGAAGCGATAGATGGACTCATGGCTGATGACCCTGATCACGCGCCAGCTTGAAGCGGGCGTTCCAGCGCCGTCGTAGCAAGGCCAGGGTGTGGGCGCGTCCGCCATCATAGGAAGCGCGCCATTGTTTGGTGGGCCTGGCGTTGCGCTGCAGCTCCCGGCTGATGGTGGAAGCTGAGCGGCCTAGTCTGCTGCCAATCCAGCGCAGCGAATGGCCCGCCGTAAGCCACAGCTCAATCTTCACCCTCTCGTGCAGGCTCAAGTGCTCGTAAGTTTGTCCCATCGCAGCAACACCTTAGCAGGTGTTGCACTTCCAACGTGAACTCAGCGGACAGAGACCCCCGACGGGGCCAGACAAAGCGCGACGGCCGGAACTGCACCCACTGTGGTTTGGGTCCCCGCCTGCGCGGGGATGACAAGGAGTGCGAGTGGGACATGCAACGTTATGTTCACTCTTTGTTCTTGACAGCTGTCCTAACCTTGGCTATACCCTTCCCCAGCCTGATCCACCGAGGGGCGCGCTCGCGAGGCGTCGTGATTGTGGGATCGGGCACGGTCCTGCTGTGGGCTTCGCAAGCCCGCTGACAGGAGGCCCTCCGCTGAAAGACGCGGTGTACGCCTAAAAAAGCCGTGCGCGGGGAGCCGTCAGGTTCTCAACACAAACACACACACGAGCCGGACGCCTCCTCGCGCCCTCCCTCGACTGAACAAACCTCGGGCCACACGCCGCGAGGCCGTTCCCGCTTGCTCTTTGA